>DASQMM010000228.1:0-6231 GCA_035645495.1 Brevibacillus sp.
CCCAAAAAACAGCTGTCCTGAGATCGAGTATACTTTTACCCCGTCAGTGGTGAAGGAGGTTACGGCTTTTAGACGTGCCATTTTCCAACCAAAGATCAAGGCGCTCATGATGACACCTGCAATGACGCCTTTGGCCAAATCATGTGTGGCGACGACAATCGCGACGGTGGTTACCATGACAAGAGAATCGCTGAAAGGAATCCTGCGCAACTCTCCCAGAGACTGCCAGTTAAAGGTTCCGACCGAAACCATGATCATCACGCCGACCAGTGCTGCCATCGGAATCTGCTGGACGACATCACCCAGAACCATGATTAAAAACAGCAGAAAGCTTCCTGCAACGAAGGTGGACAAGCGGCCGCGGCCGCCAGACTTTACATTGATAACCGACTGGCCGATCATGGCGCAGCCCGCCATTCCTCCGAAAAATCCCGTAACAATATTGGCTAGCCCTTGACCTTTTACTTCCCGGTTTTTATTGCTTCGCGTATCCGTCATTTCATCGATCAGGGAGGCTGTCAGCAAAGATTCCAGAATCCCGACGAGGGCAAGCGTAAAGGAATAAGGTAAAATGATCATGAGCGTATCCAGATTGATGGGAATCTGCGGCAGATGGAATAGCGGCAGGGAGCGCGTAATCTGTCCCATGTCCCCAACGGTTCGCAGATCAAGACCGCCCAAAATCGAAATAACCGTCATGACGATGATGGCGACGAGTGCGGCTGGCATGGCCTTGGTAAAACGCGGCAGGATATAGATCAGTGCAAGAGTGCCGATTACCATGGCATACATCATCCACGATGCTCCTACAAAATGAGGCAATTGCGCCATAAAGATAAGAATCGCCAATGCGTTGACGAATCCGAGCATGACGGGGTGCGGCACAAAGGTAATCAGCTTGCCGATCTTGCATACGCCCATCAGGTATTGCAGAATTCCCGTCAGCACGGTAGCAGCCAGCAGATACTCCAGACCGTGATCCTTGACCAATGTCACCATGACCAGGGCCATGGCTCCCGTAGCAGCCGAGATCATGCCAGGACGTCCCCCTGCAAAAGCGATCACCACTGCAATGCAAAAAGATGCGTACAGTCCGACCATCGGATCGACACCGGCAATGATGGAAAAGGCAATCGCCTCGGGAATCAAAGCAAGCGCTACTGTCATCCCGGACAGCACGTCACCCCGCACGTTGGAGAACCAGTCCGTTTTCAGTTGTTGAATGTTCAAAATCGTACCTCGTTTCTTGATGGATTTTTGACTTTCCCCTTTCAGAAAAGTCGGGGCCGTTTTTTACAAAGATAGATTATACAAAAAATATTCTCGTTTATCTAGGATGAATGTTTCTAAATGTGCTAAAAAACAGCAAAGGAGTGGATGATGTTGGAGCCCATCTGCATACAGTTCCATGAGTTCGGAGATGCGCGCAAGGTCCTGCAAGTCACGAGAAGACCAATCGAAAAGCCAGCGAGAGGGGAGCTTCTTGTCCAAATGATTCACCGTCCGATCAACCCCTCTGACCTGCTGCCAATACGCGGGGCCTATGCCCATCGGATTCCCCTGCCATCGATTCCGGGCTATGAGGGAGTAGGAGTGGTCGTGGAGGTCGGACCGTCCGTTTCGTCACAATGGATCGGTCGACGTGTCCTGCCTTTGCGCGGCGAGGGAACCTGGCAAGAATTTGTGAAGACATCAGCAGAGTTGGCTGTTCCGGTGCCAGATTTCCTCGAGGACTACATCGCCGCCCAACTCTACATCAATCCGCTGACAGCCTGGCTCCTTAGTACGGAGGTGCTGGCTTTGCAACCGGATGATGTTCTGCTCGTCAATGCAGGAGGTTCGGCCATTGGACGCATCTTTGCCCAGTTGGCGCGAATTCTTGGCTTTAAGCTCGTTGCGCTGACCCGCAACGATCGCTATACGGAAGAACTGCTCCAGCTTGGCGCAGCTCATGTGATCAACACGGCTGAGATGCCTGGCCGTTCCATCGTAATGGACATGACCCACGGCAAAGGAGCAAAAGCAGCCATTGATTCCATCGGGGGGCAGGATGGCTCCGAACTGGCGTCTATGGTGCAGCCTGGCGGAAGCGTGGTAACGATTGGCCTTCTGTCCGGACAGCCTGTCAATTGGGCGGAAGTGACCCGAAATACGGGGGTGCAAGTAAAGCTGTTTCATCTGCGGCATTGGAATGAGCAGGCTTCCGTACAAAAATGGCAGGATACGTTCCAGATCTTGATGGAGCTCGTCCGGGAGCAACGGTTGGCATTTCGGACCCCGTCAGCCTATTTCGACCTGAACCAGGTGGGGGAGGCTGTTCAAGTCGCGGAATCATCAGGAAGGAACACAGGGAAGGTTTTTTTGTCAAGCTAGGCGTATAGATCACTCATGAGAACAGGCGCTTCGTTCAAGATGCGCGTGAAAGGAGCTTTCCGGCATGAGCCAATTCACATTCGCCACGTTAGTAAAAGGAAACCAAGAACCGATCGCCCATTTTCTTGAAAAAAGCCAATCAAGCAGCTACTTGTTTCCAGCTAATCCGGCCTGGCAGGCTGTCATTGTGGAAAACGACATGGAGATCGCTGAACAAACCGCACAGAAGATGTCACTTGCTCTCGATACATCAGCACTTTACTTTTTTGATTGTGTAGATCATGGCTGGGGGTACTCTCTCTTTCATCGCGGCCGGTTGGAAAGCGAATGCTTCGTAAATTACGAGGAATCATCGATCCATATACACAACCATGGCGAAGCTGCTGTGTACAAAGCGTGTGCAAACCCAGAGGCTTACATGATCTTCAGACGGTGGGTCAAACATTTTGACGATCATTTGGACGAAATCTTTGGTGGTGTCGAGCTCTTTAAGAAAGCCTTTGCCATCGAGAAAATAGAGTGGATTTCTTATGCATACCTGTCGACTGACAGCGATGAGCGACTAGAACAGCTGGGAGCACGGTATTTTGCAGGGAAATAGAAGGTTATTCATTTATTCCATGTATTTTTCTCCATTTACATCCCGAACATCCATTCGTACAATAACAGAAAGCGGGTGATGGAAATGATCAGAAAAAAACAGATCGGCGAAATCTTGGATTATCTGAAAACAGAAGAGCGTTTCGCCCGAAATATTGTTCACTGGAGAACCATTCCCAGTCGGGAGGCCAAAAGCGTGCCGTTTCCGGCGGGACTGGATCAACGCATCCAAGATGCACTCATAAGAAGAGGAATCCCGGCGTTGTATACGCATCAGGAGACCTCGTTTCGCCATGTCATGGCGGGCAAAAGCATCGTGGCAGTCACGCCGACAGCTTCGGGAAAAAGCATGTGCTACCATCTGCCTGTCCTGCAGACCTTGTCCGAGGATACCCAGGCGCGAGCCCTGTATCTCTTTCCTACCAAAGCTCTGGCTCAGGATCAGAAAAGCGAGCTGCACGAGCTGATCAACGAAATGGGGCTTTCGATCAAATCCGAGACCTACGATGGAGACACACCGGCCCAAATCAGGCAAACGGTGCGAAAAGCAGGCAATATCGTCATCACCAACCCGGATATGCTGCATTCCGCGATCTTGCCGCATCACACCAAGTGGGTGTCCTTCTTTGAGCATTTGAAATACGTCGTGATCGACGAATTGCATACTTATCGCGGCGTCTTTGGCAGCCACGTCGCCAATGTCATCCGCAGGCTGAAGCGGATCTGCGCCTTTTACGGCAGTCAGCCGCAGTTTATCTGCACCTCTGCGACGATCGCCAATCCGCGCGAGCTGGCGGAACAGTTGACGGAGGAGCCTGTAGAGCTGGTGGACAACAACGGCGCGCCAGCCGGAACCAAGCACTTTCTGTTCTACAATCCCCCGGTGGTGAACCGACAGCTCAACATCCGGCGCAGTGCCACATTGGAGGCGCGGGACATCACGGAGCAATTCCTCACCAACGGCATCCAGACCATCCTGTTTGCGCGAAGCCGCGTCAGGGTGGAGATTTTGCTTACATACCTGCAAGAACTCATCAAGCGCAAACTCGGCCCCAAGAAGATCCAGGGCTATCGCGGCGGCTATTTGCCGAGCCAACGGCGGGAGATCGAGAGCGGTCTACGCAACGGCGAGATCATGGGCGTGGTCAGCACCAATGCACTGGAGCTGGGCGTCGACATCGGGCAGTTGCAGGTTTGCGTCATCACGGGGTATCCCGGCTCTGTCGCCAGCACCTGGCAGCAAGCGGGGAGAGCGGGAAGACGACAAGGCGAGTCCGTCGTCGTCATGGTCGGCAGCTCCACACCGCTCGACCAATATGTGATCGGCCATCCGGAGTACTTCTTCGACCGCAGCCCGGAGACAGCGCGGATCAACCCGGACAACCTGATCATCCTCGTCGACCATCTCAAATGCGCTGCCTACGAGCTTCCCTTCAAGAAAGGAGATCGCTTCGGCAAAGCAGAGATCATGGAAATCCTCGAATTCCTCACGGAGGAGCAGGTCTTGCATTTTTCCCGCGGCAAATGGTTCTGGATGAATGATTCGTTCCCTGCGCACAACATCAGTCTGCGCTCCGCCTCCCAGGAAAATGTGGTCATCATCGACATCAGCGAGCGCGGCAATGAGCGGGTTATCGGGGAAATGGACCGTTTCAGCTCCATGACTCTCTTGCACGACGAGGCCATCTATCTGCACCAGGGGACACAGTACCAGGTAGAGAAGCTGGATTACGAGGAAAAGAAGGCGTATGTGCGCGAGGTGCAGGTCGATTACTACACCGATGCCAATCTCGCCGTCCAGCTCAAGGTGCTGGAGGAAGACCAGACCCGGCGTCACGCTGAGACGGCCTTTGCCTACGGAGAGGTTTCCGTGCACGCGATGGCGACGATTTTTAAAAAGATCAAGTTCGAGACGCATGAAAATATCGGCTCCGGCCCCATCCATCTGCCCGAAGAAGAACTGCATACCAACGCAGCCTGGATCAGCTTTTCCAACAGCCTGCTGGAAACCATCGGGACGGAGGATGTGGAGCGCGGTCTTGTCGGACTGGCGCATGTCCTGCAGCACGTGGCGCCGTTGTTTGTCATGTGCGACCCGATGGATTTGCATGTTATCCCGCAGCGAAAAGCCGTCCACTCCCAGCAGCCGACCATTTTCCTCTACGACCGCTATCCCGGCGGCATCGGACTGAGCGAGCAGGTGTACAAGGAAATGGAGACGATTCTGCTCCAGGCAGAGCAGTTAATCACGTCCTGCCCGTGTGAATCCGGTTGCCCATCTTGTGTCGGGGCCACAGACGATGGCAGCAAGGAATTGGCCATGACCCTGCTTCGCGTCGCACAAGGGGGAAGTACCTATGTCTCTTAAATCCAAGCTGCAGCGGATGAAGGGGCATCTCGTCAAGGAAAGTGATCAGCAGAAGCAGGAGGTGTCGCGGGAAAGTGAACAGGAGCCAGCTGCAGCCGACATCCCCTTCGCCAGGCAGTGGCAGGAATTGCAGGCGAAGCCCTATGTCTGGGACGGGGAGCACGTCATGCTGCGCGAGGTGCGCTATCCCGTTTCCCATCAGCATGGCGCCTATGCCTTCTCACAGCTGCACGAGGCCATTGCCGCCTGGGAAGCATCGGGCAGGCAGCATCCGCTGTCTTCGGCTGGCCGAAAAGCAGATGACCTGCTTTTTTTCGATACGGAGACAACAGGGCTTTCCGGCGGTGCGGGCAATACGGTATTCCTGCTTGGATACAGCCGTCTGGAAGGAGACGAGGTAGTCATGCGCCAGCACTTTCTGCCTGGACCGCACGCGGAAGTGACCCTGTACCACTCGTTTTTGGAGCAGGCACAAAAATCCTCGCACCTCGTTACCTTTAATGGCAAATCCTTCGACTGGCCGCAGGTAAAGACGCGGCATACCTTGATCCGCGACCAGGTGTCTGCCTTGCCGTCCTTTGGCCATCTGGACCTTTTGCACGGGGCAAGACGCTTGTGGAAGGACGAGCTGGAATCCTGCCGCCTCTCCTTGATCGAGCAGGAAAAGCTGCAGGTCACCCGCGAAGACGACCTGCCCGGTTTTCTCGCCCCGATCCGTTACTTCGATTTTCTCCATAGCCAGGACCCGTCCGTGATCGAGGGTGTTCTGCGCCACAACGAGCTGGACGTCCTGTCGTTGATCACGCTGTACACTCATATTACCCGGCTGATCCTTTGGCACGAGCAGGAACATGTGTCCCATGAAGAACGCTTCGCCATTGCCCGCTGGT
>DASQMM010000229.1:0-6175 GCA_035645495.1 Brevibacillus sp.
TCTTCTTCCGAGATCATACTGCGGAGAAAGGAATCCACGTTTTTCGTCGGGGAAGCGTCTTCGGTGACGATGGAGACGACTCCCTCCTGTACCCGTTCGACGATCGGTACGAAAAAATTGAAGGGATGCAAACTGCTGCTGCTCACAGGGTACTTTACACGTGTATAGTGGGACCACTTTTTACTCTTCAATGAACTCTCCCCCCTACAGCAGATAGGTATGTATCATCCTATGGCAGGGCAGGAGGGGAGGGACGCCCATTTTCTCGAGAGAGTCCCTTGCCATGCCGCAGGAAATCCAGTATCCTATTCGTTAGATACCTTAATAATAAAGGTGGTTAATGAGTTGGAATGAAGCATGAAAACGAGGAGCTTGTCCGTTGTGTAAAAGAAATGAATGAAGCCGAGTATCTGATCAATACGTTGCTCCTGCATGAATATCGCTCCTTGCTGGATGATGAGATTACGACCAAGCAGGCGTTGCTTCTGGAGCTGATTCATAAGCATCAGAGAATGACGGTCCGGGAAATTGCCGATCAGATGGGTGTATCCTCTAGCGCCGTCAGTCAGATTGTGGGGAAGCTTGAGAAAATGGGATACGTGAAGAGGGAGATCAATCTCCAGAATCGGCGTGAAATCCTTGTGCAACTAGGCTCTCAGGGCGTTGCCTATTTCACCAAGCAGGAGGCGGTAGAGCGAGATATTATTGAACGTTTTTATTCGAAAATGGCGTTTGAAGAGGTACAGCAGCTTCGCGCGTTGACGCTGAAATTACAGAACATCGTAGAGGAGGAATTACGCAAGCCGTAATTTTTTTGTGGAATACGTTAGGTATCTTAATAGTTAAACAAACTAATGCAATTGGAGGAGGTTTTTGTAATGAAGGTGAAACAGCAGTTGGAGACGTTATGCACAGATCTGCATGAAAAAGAACTGCTCAACGGAGCGATATGCGTAGCTGAGCAAGGGGAGATTTTGTATCAGGCTGTATTTGGATTGGGAGATTTGGAGAGCAAACGAAAGTTGACGCTTGACTCTGTGTTTGAGCTGGCTTCGCTTTCCAAGCCTATTACCGCCACAGCGATCATGCTGCTGGAAGAACAGGGGAAATTGGCCTATGACGATTTGATCGACAGATGGTTTCCTGATTTCCCCTATCCTGGCATTAGCGTGAGACATCTGCTTACACATACTTCAGGATTGCCCGATTACATGGAGTTGTTTCAGAAGCATTGGGACCGGAAACAAATCGCTGCCAATGAAGATGTGTTGCGGCTGTTGACAGAGCATCAACCAGAGCGCAAATTTTTGCCGAATGAGCAATGGGAATACAGCAATACCGGGTATGTTTTACTTGCCTTGCTGATCGAGCGGATTTCCGGGCTGAGCTACGCCGAGTATCTGGATACGCATCTGTTTCGTCCACTCGGAATGCTAAATACACGAGTATATAACCGGAGACATTCCAATGAAAAAATCTCTGACTATGCGTATGGCTATGTGTACGATGCCATGACCGATCAATACGTGCTGCCCGACCAGTTTGCGGAGACCGAGTATGTCGTGTATTTGGACGGAATTCAAGGAGATGGCACGGTAAACTCGACACTTGGAGATTTGCTCCGATTTGATCAAGCATTATATGCGGAGAAGCTGGTAAGCAAACAATCTTTAGAGCAAGCCTTTACGCCTGTCCGGTTAAACAATGGGGATACCTTTGACTACGGATTCGGCTGGATCTTGGAAAAGAATGAGAGTAGGGGGAGAAGCGTCAGTCACAGCGGAGGATGGCCGGGATATGCGACACTGATGATTCGATATATCGACGCTGGGAAAACGCTGATTTACTTGAGCAATAAAGAACAGGATTATGAATGTGAACAAAGCTTCCTGGTGGCAGTCCAACAGATCATGTTTGATGAGCCTTATGAAATGCCAAAGAGCCCTGCCAAGAGGAAGGCTGTACAGGTTGATCCTGCGATTTTTGAACGCTATACAGGTTCTTATCGCGTGATTGAGGGCATGCATGCACGAGTGACAACCGAACAGAACCGTTTGTACCTGCAACTGGACGGAGGAATGCGGGTGGAGCTGTCTCCCATGTCACAGACCCGATTCTTTATCCGGGTCCTGTCGGTGGAGGTAGAGTTCGACGCTGATTCATCCCACAAAGCTCCCAGCATGACGATTTATGAGGCCGGGAAGGAATCATCTGCCATTCGGGTGGAGTAGGGACTTCGCTTTGTATCATTATTTTTGATTGATATAATAAAGAATTAGCATTGGTATGTTCATTCGAATAGACGTATAATGAAGTTTAGTTCAAGAATATTTTGAACATAAAGGCTGAACATCCTTGTTCGGTCCAAGACAGAGAGAAAAGAACGGAATGGTATGGGAGGATGCGAAGAGATGGATGTAAAAACGATCATTCTTGGATTTTTGAGTTATGGAGAAATGAGCGGGTATGACATCAAACAGGCATTCAGCAACAGCATTGGTTTCTTCTACGATGCCAGCTTTGGCGCCATTTACCCCGCGCTCCGCAAACTGGAAGAAGAAGGCTTCGTGACCAAGCAAGAGGTTATCCAATCCGGGAAGCCCAATAAGATCCTGTATTCGATTACGAAGTCTGGCGAGGAAGCCTTCCATCAGGAGATGCAAGCACCGATCCTGCCGCCAGTGCTGCGCTCTGACATGTTGGTGAAGGTGTTCTTCGGCAATGGACGCACGCCGCAGGAACAACGCGAGCTCATGGAAAACTGTATGTCGATCCAGCGCCAGATGTTAGCGCAGAGCAAGGCGAACTACATCAAGCTGGAGAAAACGTTTGATCCGTATCAGAAATTTTGCTGGGAGTACACCATTCACCATTTGGAGATGACCATTCAATTTTTAGAGAAAAAGACGCCTGCTCTGATTAAAGAACCTGCCTACAGTATGTAAAGGGAAGGATGCACGAAGCAATGCTATGCATGTGCACATAAAAAAGCGAAGGGACCACTGGGAGTCCTTCGCTTTTTTCGTTTGCGCAGATTATTTCAGATTCTCAGGATTGAGGCATTCCAGTTCCGGTACGACAAAACGGCCGTCCTTGCGAATCAGGCGATCATCAAACCAGATTTCTCCGCCGCCCCATTCCGGACGCTGAATCATCACGAGATCCCAGTGGATGGATGATTTATTGCCGTTGAAGGCTTCGTCATAGGCTTGACCGGGTGTGAAGTGGAAGCTTCCGTCGATTTTTTCATCGAACAAAATATCCTTCATGGGATTTTGGATGTACGGATTGACGCCGATTGCAAACTCTCCGACGTAGCGAGCGCCTTCATCCGTGTCAAAGACTTCATTGATTTTTGCGGTATCGTTGGCAGTCGCTTCGATGATTTTCCCGTCTTTGAACGTCAGCTTGATATTGTCGTAAGTATAACCCTGATAAGGGGATGGCGTGTTGTACGAGATCGTGCCGTTGACTGAATCCCGTACCGGAGCGGTAAACACCTCTCCATCTGGAATATTGGCTTCTCCGGCGCATTTGATCGCCGGAATTCCCTTGATGGAGAAGCTCAGATCGGTGCCAGGTCCTGTAATGCGCACCTTGTCGGTTTTCTCCATCAGTTCGACGAGATTGTCCATGGCTTTGTCCATTTTGCCGTAGTCCAGCGTACACACCTTGAAATAAAAATCTTCAAAGCCATCCGTACTCATATTGGCGAGCTGGGCCATAGAAGCATTCGGATACCGCAGGATCACCCAGCGAGTCTCCGGTACACGCACATCGAGAACCGGGCGGGTCAAGAGGCGGGAATAGAGCTGCATTTTATCCCCGGGCACATCAGCCAGTTCACTGATGTTGTCTGCGCCGCGAATGCCGATGTAGCAATCCATTTTTTTCATGAAGCTCACATCAGCTTCGCGCATGACTTCCAGCTGGGCTTCATTGGTACCGAGAAGCAGTTCGCGTTGAATGGATTGGTCGATCAACTGCACATAAGGGTTGGCGCCAGCAGCGTACACTTTCGCAATGACGGCGCGAACCAGTTCGTGCACTTGACCGATCGCGTAGATGAGAACGTTGTCATTTGGCTGTACGCGAGTGGAGTAGTTAACCAATACGTCAGCAAGTTTTTCAATACGTGGATCTTTCATAAATGGAGGTTCCTCTCTTTCCATTTCCAAATCGGTTCGTTCATATTGTACACATATAAAATGGAAAAAAGCTACCCGCGTGGTGGGTAGCTGGCGTATGAAACGCGCTTAACAGGATCCGGTGTTCAAGTATATGCGACTTCCTGCTGGATTGTGCCTATCTGGAAGGACTGGATTAATCGCAGCCGCAACCTACAATGACCAACAGAATGAACAGGATCAACACCAGAGTGAACTCGTCGAAATTACCGCCGTTAAAGATGCTGCTCATGCGATCAAAAACCTCCTTTTGTGTTAAGCCGCTGTTGTGCTTACACCCATAACATATGGGGATAGGCGAAGAGCCGATACGGGCAAACGCCCATTTTTAGGAAGATTCTTTTTTTCTCCATGCAGGTGCCATGTTTATTATTCTGAAAATCAGGAAAAGCTAGAGGATACGAAAAGACTTTGCAATACACGAAAGGATGGCATTGCGATGCAACGATCATTACACAGTCTCCAACACGATCTGCTTCCCATTACGATCAATGTAGGGGAAGATTTTAAGTCGATTGTCTGGAAAGCGCAGTACGATATGGACTTTAATACCGAGTGCCTGTTTTGCTTTTCGGACCAGATTACGGGGTATCGGGTGGAAGACGAAGCTGGTCACTCCGGCAAGGTCGCGGTATGTCCGCATTGTGAAAAAGTAAACGCGATTTACGCTTAATGAGGATTCAGATCTGCTTCGGGAAACGATGCCGTCAAAAGGGCATCGTTTTTGATTTGTCTGCCACTCCATCCACCATGTACCATCTTTTGTTTAGCAGGATTGAAGAAGATAGGCGCGAATACATAAGGGACGCATACATATGTGGATAGAGATAGGGGTGAACTCATGCAGAAGAAATGCAGCCGCTGCGGCAGTGATATGGAGGTCGTGCTGCGCAACGTCGTGTATCGTAAACGGGTAAAGATATTAAATGTGCCCGTACACGTCTGCGTGGACGATAGCTGCGCCCATTCACAAGTAGTGGATGTTGTCAAAGATGACCTGAAGGACTTGATGACAGAATTGGGACAGAATCCCGAGCGGCAGGCGATTGAGTTTGAGGAAATGTCAGAGTTGTCCAATTTATTGGTGCTGATTGCCAATGAGGGCGATTCCACGGTGCGGGAAGCGCTGGAAGGGCGAGTCAACGAGCTACTGGACTTGTTCTTGTTGGCCCAATCGCTGGGAGACGAAAAATGGATGCTGGAGCTGCGTCATCGTCTGACGAAAATTATGGTGTAATTCCATGACCACCTTGTGCGCAGGGTGGTTTTTTGTTTTGCACCTGGCACATGGACTTTACCATTCATGTTTTCGTATACTGAAGCCATAGCGTCACGCCAGAAGGGAGAAGATAGCATGGCACAAAAAGAACTACATTCGATTGAGGAATTGGATCAATTCGTAGCGGGAGAGGGCAAACGCCTATTGTTCAAGCACAGCACGATCTGCCCGATCAGCACGTCTGCCTATGAGGAGTTTCAGTCTTTTTTGCAGGAGCAAGAGGTTCCGGCAGCTGTTATTCTCGTACGTGAGGATCGTCCGGTATCCAATGAGGTGGCAGACCGGTTTGCGATCAAGCACGAGTCCCCGCAGATTTTCCTGTTGGATGGTGGTCAGGTAAAATGGCATACTTCTCACTGGAAAATCACCAAGGATGCGATTGTTGAGGCGTTGAAAGCATAGTTGTTCCTTGAAAAGTGGCTTTCGTGAGGAGAAGAAAAATTCCATTCTCCGCTCAGGTCTTCGTCCACAAGGAAGCGGTGACTGTCCACTCCGCTGGGTTGGACTGCGCGATGAGCTGCGCCTGGAATTTTTCTTCTCCTGCGTAACCGCAGCTTTTCAAAAAGACAAAAATAAAACACAAAAGAGCAGTTGATCGGGAGCGATCCCTTTCAATTGCTCTTTTTGTTTTATACACAAGTTTAATCCCAAAATAACTCCAGCTTGTCGCCGCTTTTCAACTCGGTTTGGAACGTAGCAGGCTCGCCGT
>DASQMM010000230.1:0-10847 GCA_035645495.1 Brevibacillus sp.
CGCTAGATTCAGGTTCTAGTGGTGGCAACACCGTGGAGGTTCAAGTCCTCTTGACCGCACCATGCGGACGTAGCTCAATTGGTAGAGCGTCGCCTTGCCAAGGCGAAGGTCGCGGGTTCGAGACCCGTCGTCCGCTCCATAGAAGTGTTTGGCAGGTCTCTTAACGAGATCACACACCCGAAACCGGGTTCATAACACCACTTGCTTTAGCGGCAGTGGTGTTTTCCTGCTTTTACTGGCAGTTTACAAGACGAGTCGGCTTGTGGCATGGCTGCGCTTCTGGTACGATACTTGGAGTGCTGCTCCTACGATGTTGGAGGTTTTATGAAAGAAAATAAAAGTAGTGTCAAAAAAACTGTCGTTGACTTTCAGCAAGACGCTGCGTTTTTTGTGGAACGCGGGATGAAATGTTTACATCGATATGACTATGAAAAAGCGTTGCGTTCTTTTCGCCGAGCGATAGAGCTTGAGCCAACAAATGCCGAATGTCATTGCCACCTGGCTAGTGCATTGGCGGAGACCGGCAAATTCGAGATGTCGAATGAAGTGCTGGCTGAAGTGATTGAAAAGTGGGACCCTAGTTTAGTCGAAGTGTATTTTTACATGGCGAACAACTACGCGAATCTGGAAGATTTCGAGATGGCAGAGGAAATGGCAATTCGCTATTTGCAAGAAGACGCCAACGGACCTTATCGGGAAGATGCAGAGGAATTGCTTGATTATATTTATTTTGAATTGGATATGCCGCCGCGCCATTTTCTCCCCAGTGAAAACGAGGACGTCTACAGCAAGCATGAGAGAGCGCGTCGCAGTCTGGAAGAAGGGCGTTTTCTCGAAGCGTTGGATACGCTGAAGGAGATTGTCGAGGCAGACCCATCCTTTTTACCGGCTTGGAACAATCTGTCCCTGGCATATTACTATGTAGGCGATTTTGAATTAGCATTGGATACCATCCACAAGACTCTGGAGATGGAAAATGGCAATCTGCATGCCCTTTGCAACCTGGCAGTGCTGCTCTCCCACCAGAACCATACAGGAGAACTGCTCAAGCTGATGGACATGCTAAAAAAAGTCGTTCCGTTTCATCCGGAAAATACGTACAAGCTGGCGACTACCATGGGAGTACTCGGACAGCACGAAGAGGCTTTCATGCATTACCATCGCATGCTGAGATCGGGAAAACCCCACGAAGCGTGTACGTACCACTACGCGGCGATCTCGGCTTATCTGAGCGGACGTAAGGATCAGGCGTTGCGATGGTGGCAAAAGGCCAAGCAGCTTGATCCGGAGGCCGGAATAGCGGACCAATATATTCAGATGGTAAAAAACGAGCAGGAAGGGGAAACAATAAAACCTATCCCCTACCAGTACAACCCGCCGCAACGCGAGGTGTCCTGGGAAAATGCGTCTTTTACCGGAGTAGAGGACTTTAAGTCCGACCCGATGATTCGGGCATCCCTGCTGTGGGCTTTGCAGCACGGGCGCGATGAAGTAAAGGTAGCGGTTCTGCAAACTCTGTCCCTGATCGCTGACGATGAGGCAGAACAAGCGGTTCGTCAGTTTTACGAGCAGACGACTGATTCTCAGCTACAAAAATTGGCCTTGCTGGCGCTAGTGGATATGGGAGCAACTTTGCCCTGCACTGCACCGCCTGCGACGAAAAAGCGTCAAGAGGCTCGCAACAACCAGCAGCCCGAGGAATCCGTAGAAGAAGTCATCCACCGCCTGCTGCATGAGGCAGGTCAGCCGGAAGCGGCCAAATGGTGCCTGAACGCATGGCATCAGTTCCAGCAGCAGTCAACCGCCGAGGCAGGGCAAGTGCGTAAAACAGTAGCATGGGTGGCTGCATTGGAATATGTATACGGAACTGTTACGAATCAAAAAGTGTCGCAGGCTTCCCTGGCAAAAAAATACGGCGTATCGGCAGCTACTGTGGCAAAGTGCGTCAAATTAATGTCGGTGCTTGATTTTAAATAGATTATTACTTTATAATTAGTTTAAAGTAGATTCAATCATTGTTTTGTTTGAGAAGGAGGACGAGTCACATGAGCGATACAAAAATCTATGACGTCATCATCGCCGGGGCCGGTCCAGCCGGAATGACGGCTGCTGTATATACATCTCGTGCCAACATGAGCACCTTGATGCTGGAGCGTGGAATTCCGGGCGGTCAAATGGCCAATACCGAAGAAATCGAAAACTACCCTGGCTTTGGTTCGATCCTGGGACCTGATTTGTCCACAAAAATGTTCGAGCACGCACAACAATTCGGTGCCGAGTACGCTTATGGCGAAATCAAGGAAGTCCGTGATGAAGAACCATACAAGCGTGTGATCACAGGCGACAAGGAATACCTGGCAAAGTCCGTCATCATCGCGACAGGGGCTGAGCATCGACTTCTCGGAGCACCAGGCGAAAAAGAACTGTCCGGACGCGGTGTCTCGTATTGTGCAGTATGTGACGGTGCCTTTTTCCGCGGTAAAGAGCTTGTTGTCGTAGGCGGCGGAGACTCCGCGGTAGAAGAAGCTGTGTTCCTTACACGCTTTGCTTCCAAAGTTACGATCGTACACCGTCGCGATCAGTTCCGCGCACAGAAAATCCTGCAAAAACGTGCGATGGAGAACGAGAAAATTTCTGTGATCTGGGATACCCAGGTAAAAGAAATCCGAGGCGAAGGCAAGGTGCAGTCCGTCTTGCTCGAAAACGTCAAAACAAATGAGCAAAGCGAACTGGCTACTGACGGTGTTTTCATCTACGTCGGGATGGATCCGCTGACAGAGGCCGTCCGCAATCTGGGCATCACCAATGAAGCTGGTTACATTTTGACAGATGAAAAAATGAGAACCAAAGTTAAAGGCGTATTCGCCGCAGGTGACGTTCGTGAAAAAATGCTGCGTCAAGTCGTTACCGCAACAGGCGACGGATCGATTGCCGCTCAAGCAGCTCAGCATTATGTGGAAGAGCTGAACGAAAAGCTGCAGGAACAAAATGTCACAATCTCTTAACTTGGTTGTAACATAAGTGAAATATTTGGGGAGTAAGATAAAGACAATGAATTAACCCCCTTATCTATATAAACCTGATTGGCGTGGCTGAAGTGTAAGCCACGTCTCTTTTTTTCCAAAAGCGGCATCATCAGGAGAGAAACGCAAAAGGGTGCGAAAAAGCCGATTGATATGGTATGCTATTGTCAGAATCGTAGGAGGCGAGTTGCGTGACTGAAATGGGAAAAGACAAGGCTATTAACTTGCTCATCATCACAGGGATGTCCGGGGCGGGGAAAACAGTAGCTGTACAAAGCCTGGAGGACCTGGGTTTCTTTTGTGTAGACAACCTGCCGCCAGTGCTGATTCCCAAATTTGCCGAAATGGTACTGCAATCTGGCGGAAGCATCGAGAGGGTTGCTCTGGTCATCGATCTTCGCGGTCGGGAGTTTTTTGAAGACCTGTCCCAAACGATCGATCGGCTGAATGAAATGGACAGACTGTCTTTTCATATCTTGTACCTGGATGCAAGTGATCAGACACTGGTTTCCCGCTATAAGGAAACACGCCGACGCCATCCGCTCTCATCGAACGGTTCTCCTTTGGAAGGCATTCATGCTGAGCGCCGCCTGCTGCAAGAGATGAAAGGCTGGGCGCATCAGATTATCGATACCAGTCAAATGAAACCCGCACAGCTTCGGGAGAAAATAATTAGCCAATACGGACAGCAAGGATCGCCGCTGACCATCAATTTGCAATCGTTCGGTTTCAAGTACGGTTCCCCAATTGATGCAGACTTGATGTTTGATGTGCGTTTTCTGCCTAATCCGCACTACGTGGACGAATTGCGTCCGAAAACCGGGAAAGATCAGGATGTGTCGGATTACGTAATGAATCAAAAAGACACCAAAGAATTTGTCGAAAAGCTGACTGATTTTCTGGCATATACCTTGCCGCATTATCAGCGCGAAGGAAAGAGCCAATTGGTGATCGGCATTGGCTGTACAGGAGGAAAACATCGATCGGTCGCCATCGTGGAGCATTTGGCGAGAACCTTTGGACAGGACTTCACCGTTCGGACCAGCCACCGAGACATCGAAAAGAGCAAGTAAGCATATGAATGATAGGAAATCATGGATATGGTTCGGATAAAGGGTCAGCTGTAAAAGAGGGATAATGGGGTGACATATGCCGACGAAGGGAATGGGGAGGCCGCAGCGAAAGGAAATGCGGATTGTCGTCATCGGCGGGGGAACAGGGTTGTCCGTACTTCTGCGTGGTTTAAAGTACGAGCCGGTTCATATCACCGCGATCGTGACTGTCGCTGATGACGGTGGAAGCTCCGGCCGTCTGCGTGCGGAGATGGATATGCCGCCGCCGGGGGATATCCGCAACGTCTTGACGGCGTTGGCGGATACGGAGCCATTGATGGAGAAAGTGATGCAATACCGCTTTTCGGCAGGGACTGGATTAGCCGGGCATAATTTGGGAAATCTACTACTTGCAGCAATGAACGAAATTACAGGCGATTTTGTTACCGCTGTCAAGGCCCTGAGCGGCGTTTTGGCGGTACGCGGGGATGTGTTGCCTGCGTCTACGCAATCCATTCAGCTCGTCGCAGAGATGACGGATGGAGCGCTCGTTGCGGGAGAATCGCAAATTCCCTTGGCGGGGAAAAAAATCAAGCGCGTGTTCCTGGAGCCTTCCGATGCTGCTCCGCTGAACGAAGCCCTGCTTGCGATTGCGGATGCGGATGCGATCCTGATCGGTCCGGGCAGTCTTTACACCAGCATCATACCGAATCTGCTGGTGCGTGGACTGTTTTCTGCTGTCAGCCGCTCGACGGCCCCGAAAATCTATATTTGCAATGTCATGACACAACCTGGTGAAACGGATGGATTTGCGGCTTCCCACCATGTTCAAGCCATGTATCAGCACGTGGGAGAAGCCTTTTTGGATACAATCATTGTTAATTCAGCGAAATTGCCTCTTCATGTATTGGAGAAATATGCGGAAAAGGGAGCCAAACCGGTCCGATGCGACCTGAAGCAACTGCGCCAATTGGGATTGCAGATCGTGGCGAAACCATTGGTTACGTTTGAGGATGGCTATCTAAGGCATGATGCTCATGCGGTGAGCAAGCAGGTCGTTTCCCTTCTCAAACGCAGGCGAAGGAGCTGAAGAGAGTAGAAGGAGTGGGTGTCCATGTCATTCGCCGCGCATACCAAAAAGGAATTGACGATGCAGGAGGCCGGCGATTGCTGCAGCAAAGCAGAGTTATCCGCATTAATTCGGATGAACGGGAGCCTGCAGTTCGGCTCAGGTCGGCTCATACTGGATGTGACGACGGAAAATGCTGCGATTGCCAGAAGGATCTATACATTGATCAAGCGGCTCTTTAGCATCCATGCTGAGCTTCTGGTCCGCAAAAAAATGCGCCTGAAAAAAAACAACGTCTACATCGTACGAATTCCACTCAAGGCGAATGAGGTCTTGCAGGATTTGGGCATCATGGATCAGAGCATGTCGTTTATTCCGGGAATTGCACCGGACGTGGTGAAAAAATCATGCTGCCGTGCTGCCTATCTGCGCGGAGCATTTTTGGCCGGCGGATCTGTCAATCATCCCGAGGCGTCCAGCTATCATTTGGAAATCTTCACTTCCTACCAGGACTTTTGTGAAGCCTTGACCAAGATGGCGAATCGCTATAAATTGAATGCGAAGTGCATTGAACGAAAAAAAGGTTATGTGCTCTACATCAAAGAAGGTGAAAAGATCACCGAGTTCCTCAGTCTGATCGGTGCGCACCAGGCCTTGCTGTACTTCGAGGATGTCCGCATCGTCAAGGATATGCGCAACTCTGTAAACCGCCTGCACAACTGTGAAATCGCCAACATCAACAAGACAGTGAATGCAGCGACGCGCCAAATGGAAAATATCCAGCTCATTGATCAGGAGATGGGGCTGGAGAATTTGCCCAAGCGCCTGCGGGAAGTGGCAGAACTCAGACTGATCCACCCGGATATCAATTTAAAAGAGTTGGGAGAAATGCTCCCAAGCGGAGTCGTCAGTAAGTCAGGAGTGAATCATCGCCTGCGAAAAATTAACGAAATCGCTGACAAATTACGAGAAAAACAAAATGTTTCGCTCTAAAACCATGCTATACTAGAGGATAATGATTCTTTCGTGTAAGGAGGTCCATAGATGGTTCAGCAGCAGGTAACGGTCAAGTTGAAAACCGGTTTGCAGGCGCGTCCGGCCGCTTTTTTCGTACAAGAGGCCAACCGTTTTGCATCCGAGGTATTCGTTGAAAAAGATAACAAGAAAGTAAACGCCAAAAGCATCATGGGAATCATGAGCCTCGCTATCAGTTCTGGAACGGATATTACCATAAGTGCAGAAGGACCAGATGCTAGTCAGGCTGTTTCAAGCCTTACCCAACTGGTCAGCAAAGAAGAATAGGCAACAAGCAAGAAAGACACTTTCCCCGCTGGAAGGTGTTTTTTTATTACATGATTTTCGTTCAACAGGGCATTGCTAAACCGTGTAGGGAAAAAAACTGGATCGATCAGGAAAGGGGGAGCAATGCATGAGTGAGCGTGACTCAAACTATGAGGGCCGCGACGCCTATGACATGGATATCGATCGGATGGTCAACGAAGGGCTGGGAGGAGGCCAAGTGACCGAGCAGAACGGTCTGATCGAGGAGACATCTGTGGACACATTGGCCGGTGCGACATCAGAAGAGCAGGCCCTTTACGACGATGAACAGATGACGTAGGCATTAGCAGTCAAGCCGAATAAAGCCGAGCAGAGGGGAATGAGGAACCATTCTCTGTCTGCACGGCTTTTTGTGTATCAAAAAACACCCGCTTCGCCACGGGTGTTCTTTTCATTTCTGTATTGCTTTATTTTTTGGCTGCCGCTTCGGAAGAGATCACCTTGTCGATCAAGCCATACTCCAGCGCTTCAGCAGCTGAAAGGAAGTTGTCGCGGTCGGTGTCCTTCTGGATGCGCTCCAGCGGTTGACCAGTACGCTCCGACAGGATTTGGTTCAGCTTGTCGCGCATTTTCAGAATGCGTTTGGCCGCAATCTCGATATCGCTCGCCTGACCTTGAGCGCCACCGAGGGGCTGGTGAATCATGACTTCGCTGTTCGGCAGGGCAAAACGTTTACCCTTCGCACCTGCAGCAAGCAGGAACGCTCCCATGGAAGCAGCCATACCGATGCAAATTGTCGATACATCCGGTTTGATAAAGTTCATGGTATCGTAAATCGCCATACCTGCTGTAATGGAACCGCCAGGGCTGTTGATATAGAGGTGAATGTCTTTATCAGGATCTTCTGCCTGAAGGAACAACAACTGGGCAACTACGATATTGGCTACCGTATCATTGATGGGAGTTCCCAAAAAGATAATTCTATCTTTAAGCAGGCGCGAATAAATATCATAAGCACGTTCACCGCGGTTGGTCTGTTCAATGACGGTTGGAATCAAATTCATGTGCATCTAGTTCTCCTCCTCTCTTTGTAAGAATATCATACAGCAAAAGGTCAGTAAAGGTCAAACATTTATGTATGGGTCCTCTCTACCATGTTTGCCAGTTGTCATCACCTTAAACCTGGCGCGGGAAAAACGCTGTGTGCACCTACTTCTCCTTTGTTTCATCCACTTCCTTCAGTTCGACGCTCAGGCGCAGGGTGGCGGCCATTTTTTTGCCTTTGATGATGGTATACTCCTCAATCTGGTTCATCTGTAACTGCTGGATGGCTTCTCCCAAAGCGGTTTCATCCTGATAAGGCTGAATCGTCAACAGACATTCCTCGTCGCTGGCCTCCTGATAGATCAGATAAAAACGTTCTCCGGCGATGGTCAACACCTCCTTATAAAGTTATCCACAAAATTATCAACAGCTTGTGCACAAAAACATTTGTTCGCGGAATAGAAGAGAAAAAACCTTCATGAGTAAAATGTTAGAAAATAAAGGAGGAAAAATCAAACTTTAAGCGTATGTTACATTATTGGATAGTATTTCTATAATAAGAAGGAGTGTATCAAATGCTTCGTAAAGTTCCAGCAATGCTGCTGACAGCTGCTCTTTTGACAGGCAGCGTGGCAGCGACAGCCGCTTTTGCCCAGACAGCACCTGTGCAACAGCAAAAAATCAATGTTACCCTGAATGAAAGACCACTGGCTTTCCCACAAGACGTCGTAACGGAAAACGGAGTGGCTTATGTAAACGCGAGTACCCTCGCCATCGCACTCGGCGGAACTGCAGCATGGGACAGCATGATCAAATCCGTGCTGATCGCCAAAAACAATAACTACGCTTTGCGCATGTATGAAAACAGCACTTTTGCTTACAAGAACGGCAAGGAAATCCAAGTTCCAGCTCCGCCTCGTACGACTACCGGCGCTGTTCTGGTGCCACTCGTATACGTGGCGCAAGAATTGGGTGCTGAGGTTACCTACGACGAGAACACGCTCACGTACAACCTCCAAATTGAGATTGTGAAATAGGTGCTCCGCCATCATTTCGTAAATACTTGACGTCTGAGATTCGGGACCACTTCTATTGCAGAGGTGGTCGTTTTTGTCTCGGTGGTTTCATTTTTCGTTCAATATAATAATGGAAAAAATATTTAGGTGAAAAACCATATTTTCTATTGCAAATTTTCTCATTTGTCTTACAATAGGTTACAGTTTCGATCGTTTTTATCG
The DNA here is from genome assembly GCA_035645495.1 of Brevibacillus sp. Lineage (GTDB taxonomy): Bacteria > Bacillota > Bacilli > Brevibacillales > Brevibacillaceae > Brevibacillus. Next base: position 8,708 of record DASQMM010000230.1, read on the forward strand.
TTTGTCTGCAAAGGAAAAAGGGGGAAGAATGGCTATGAAAAAACAGAAAACATTGTCAATTCTAGCAGCAGCCTTTACAGTCAGTGCCCTTTTGGCAGGTTGTGCTGGAGGAGGCGGTACGGGTACTCAGCAATCGGGCGGTGAAACGCCACCGCAAAATACGGGCAGCAGCGGCGGAGGAGGCGGCGGCGGTGCGACTGAGAAGCTGGTCATTGCAGTCGTAGGACCGATGTCGGGACAATACTCTGATTATGGAAGCACTGCCAAGGCGGGGGCAGAATACGCCCTGAAGGAAAAGCAGGAAGCGTTCAAGCAGCTTGGATTCGACGTGCAGTTGTCCGCACAGGATGACCAGGCAGACCCGAAACAAGGGGTAGCGGTCGCACAGATGCTGATCTCCAATCCTGATGTTATCGGTGTAGTTGGACATGCTACGACAGGTGCATCTGTCACAGCAGCAGCGCAATACGATCAGGAGAGTCTGGTCATGGTATCGCCATCTGCGACCGGTTCCGATCTGACCGAGCAAGGCAAGAAGATCGTGCACCGTATTTGCGCACGCGATGACCAGCAAGGCTCCAAAGCAGCTATTTATGCGAAGAATTCGCTGGGCGTGAAGAACGCATTTATCATGCATGACAAGCAAGCATACGGCCAAGGTCTGGCAGATGAAGTGAAAAAGCAGTTCGAGAAGGATGGCGTACAAATCCTGGGCTTTGAAGGGGTAACAGCAGGGGAGAAGGACTACGGCGCTGTATTGAACCAAATCCTCGCTACCAAGCCGGAAATGATCTACTTCGGCGGATACTACTCCGATGCCGGGATCATCGTCAAGCAAGCTCGTGAAAAAGGCTTCACTGGCATCTTCATGGGTGGGGACGGCTACGACTCTGCGGACCTGGTAAAAATCGCGGGTGCTGAAAATGCCAACAACGTCGTCTTTACGTCTACTGTAGGAGACGTAGGGGCTACGGAAGAGGGCAAAAAGTGGATTGCTGATTTTGAATCGGCGACCGGAAACAAGGTCGGTATCTTTACTTCCTTCGGTTATGACTCCATGGGCGTAATGCTGCATGGTCTGGAAGAAGCGATCAAGGCCAACGGCGGCAAAAAGCCTACACGTGAGCAAGTGCTGGAAGCCGTACACAACACCAAGGACTTCAAAGGGAAATTTGTCAATGTAACCTTTAACGAAAAAGGGGACAACGAATTCGCGTCTGTCTATGTCTATAAATATGAGAACGGTCAAAAGGTGTACATCGGCGAAGCGAAATAATCAGGAATCACATGTATAAAGCAAAACCCTGGGGATGGATGCTCCAGGGTTTTGTCTTGGATCGTACAGTAGGGAAGTCAAATGCCTTGCTTGCTGGGGAGTCGTTTTTCCGGATGGCCGTAGCCCTGGTGTTTTCTGCTGCGCATGTTTTTTACTTGGGCTTCCTGAATTTTGGCGACAAATTCGCTTGTGCTCATTTTGGTAAGATCCATTTTGCACCTCCAAAGGAATCGACATATGGAAAGTAGGATGCCCAATTATGGCGAATAGCAGTCAAGAATTCACTGTTTTGGAATAACCCTCTCGGTCGGACAGTTCAGAAATCAGCTATAATGGGGGAAGCAAGGTAGAACGAAAATGGAGGTTGGAATGATGACACCCGGATTTATTGCTGCATTGGTCATTGTATGCCTATTGATTATATGGGTCAGCATTTGGGTCACGAACAAAGCGTACAGCCGCAAACCAGACACCATTGATCCCGTCAAACCGCTCCAATCCAAAAATGATGTAGAGTCGTAGCGAAACCTGCCAAGAGCCGAAAAGGGCTCCAAGCAGGTTTTGCTTGTTTTTGCAGCTGTCTTTTTACTGCAGATGGGAGCGCATGGAACTGGTCAATTGAAAGGTGAGGCGCCCCATCTCTTCCGGTGATTGTGCGAAGCGGTTCAGCGTCCATTCGATCAGCAAGACGTGGAGAGTAGAAGAGAACGAACGCTGGGCGTAGTAGTGAAGACTGCTGTGTTGCTGCTTCTCTTCGGCAGGAAGGTGCATACGAAACAACGCCTGGATGAAATGATCCAGGCTGCGAAAGATGATCTGCCTGATTTTCCGGTCATAGTTGCAGATGTTCGCGACCAGTGACGC
>DASQMM010000231.1:0-3419 GCA_035645495.1 Brevibacillus sp.
GAAGATTGCTATGGATTTCTGTTGGGAAAAGCGTATCAAAAGGTCTGGCAAATGGAAAAGGCAGCACTATCTCAGTACGGAATAACTCCTGTCCAGTTTGTCCTCTTACATGTTCTTTGGGAAAAAGATGGGCAAAAAGGAGTGGAATTAGGAGGTAGGCTTCGCTTGGATGGAGCAACCATTACAGGTGTCCTCGATCGATTGGAAAAAATGGGCCTCATTGAGAGGCGTCCCGATCTCAATGACCGTCGAACAAACCTGATTTTTCTGACTCCAAAAGGGAAGGAACTGGAAAAGCCGATGAATCAGGTAACCGATGCCGTGAACAAAGAGGTGATCTCGATGTTCAGTGAGGAAGAAGCGAGATTACTCAAAAGCATGCTGACCAAATTGGGTTTGGGTCAGAAAGGTGATAGTTGATATCAATGGAAAAGAAACTGCACTATGCCTGGATCGTTTTGTTCGTAACATTTTTCGCATTATTGGCCGTACAGGGTATAAGGCTTTCTTTTGGCGCCTTTATTGAATCATGGGAGAACGAATTTTCTCTGGATCGCGGCACTATTTCACTTGTCTCCACGCTAAGCTTTATCATTTATGGAATCTCCCAACCGATTGCAGGCAGGCTGATCGATCGCTTCGGAGCTCGAACCATACTTCTATACAGTACTCTCCTGGTTGGTCTAAGCATGCTGTTCACACAATGGATTACATCAGCTTGGCAACTATTTTTCCTCTACGGCGTAGTTGCGTCCATCGGTGTAGGTGGAGCCTCCAATGTAGCGGCGACTGTCCTTGTCTCCAATTGGTTTAACGAAAAGCGAGGCTTGGCGTTCGGAGTGCTGGAAGCCGGCTTTAGCGTCGGACAAATGGTGGTGGTTCCTGCTGCCCTTTTCTTCATTCAGTGGTACGATTGGAAAATGGCCGTTGCCATTTTTGGGTTCTTCCTGCTTATCGTCATTTTCCCGGTTCTGCTGTTCCTTTTACGGAATCATCCTGCCGAAAAGAACCTGCAGCCGATCGGGGGCGCAAGAGAGGAAGATGAACCAAGCAACCGATTACCTAATGACGGAGATCCTCCGGTCGGGAGCATTTTTCGATCCAGGAATTTCTGGTACTTGATTTTACCCTTTTTTATCTGCGGATTTACTACCACTGGCTTGATGGATACTCATCTGATCCCATTTGCCCAACTTTGCGGGTTTACAACAACCGTGACTGGCTTGGCTGTAAGTCTGCTGGCTGCTTTTAACACGATGGGGACATTAATGTCTGGTTTTATTGCGGATCGCTGGAGTAGCAGAAAATTTTTGGCGACCCTGTACATGTTGCGCGCTCTTTCAATCTGTTTCTTGATTGTGTTTGTAAGTGATCCCGAACTTCTGATGTTTTTTGTTGGGCATCCATCGTTGCTGCTTCTGTTCGCAATCTCGTTTGGTCTTGTGGATTTTGCAACGGTAGCGCCTACCCAACTACTTGCAACGCAGCATTTCAAACAATACTCCATGGGACAAGTCATGGGTTGGCTTTTTCTAAGTCATCAGGCTGGTTCAGCGTTGGGAGCATACTTGCCCGGTATGTTTTATGAACAGACAGGTGATTATACGCTCGCTTTTTATGTCTCGGTCCTATTGCTCGTCGGAGCTGCCGCATTGAATCTCTTGATGCCTGAGCCAGATAGGCTTATGAGTCGTAAGGCATGATCGCTGCTTAGTGTAAGGTCAGATCAAGGTTTATGGAACACATCATTTAAGGCAAGAGGACCAGAAAAGCTGGTCGAGGAAAAAGGAGAAAAAAACGAAGGCATTTGGGATCTTGACCAAGCCGGAACGGAAAAGGCGGAACACGCTTTTAGCGGCCAACCCTGAATCACTTCTTCGAAGTGGGCTGCTTTTGGCCGCGGTTCCGCCTTTGGAGTGGGAGGCGGCCAGGAAAGACCCCCCGTAAAGATCCCAACCCGCCTGAGTGTTTTCTCCTTTTTCCTCGCCTCCACTACAGCTGGAAGACCACCAACTGCTATTTAAAATCATTATAAAAAGATATTGACTTTATTCGATGATCTAGTAAAATGAGAAATGTTCCTAGTTAATAATAATTTTAATCTGATAGAGAGAAAGGGGAGGCCTTCATGTATGACGTCATCATCATCGGCGGCGGTCCGGCAGGGGCATCGGCTGCGATCTATACAGCGCGCGGAAATCTGAAGACCTTGGTCATTGATAAGGCGCCTGGTACGGGTGCATTGGCCCTGACGCATAAAATTGCCAACTACCCGGGTGTAGAGGGGGAGTTGTCCGGTAAAGAACTGCTCGATAAAATGCGTCGCCAGGCGGAGAGCTTCGGCGCAGAATTTATCCAAACGACCATTACAGCCGTCGACGTGGAGGATGAAGAAAAAAGTGTCTTCACTGCCCACGGGACATTTGAGGCAAAAGCGATCATCGTCGCGACAGGCTCCAAAGGACGCAACCGGATGCTTCCGGGTGAAGAAGACTTGTTGGGTCGCGGGGTAAGTACATGTGCCACTTGCGACGGCGCCTTCTATGAAGGCAAACACGTAGCCGTCATTGGAGACAGCGAGGAAGCGCTGGAAGAGGCGCATGCACTGACCAAATTTGCGGATCGCATTACCTTCCTGGTACCGCGTGCTGACCTACAGGGTATCGAGGAAGTACCGGAGTTGCCCAAAACAGAGCTGCTGTTCCGTACGCGCCCACTGGAAATTCTCGGTGAAAAGAAAGTGGAAGGTGTTCGCATTCGCACCGCAGAGGGCGAGGAAGAAGTCCTGGATGTTGATGGCGTCTTTGTTTTCCTCTCAGGCAGCAAGCCTGGAACTGATTTCCTGGATGGACAAGTTCCACTCGATGACGAGGGCTTCATGATTCTGGATGAATTCATGCAATCCTCCGTTCCAGGTGTATTCGGTGCCGGAGAAGTCCGCAAAACACCAGTCAAACAGGCGGTCGTAGCGGCGGCAGACGGCGCAATTGCGGCGATGGCTGTCGACAAATACATCAACAAGCGTTCCAAAGTAGTTCCACAATACAAATAATCAGGCAGAAAAAAGGAGAGAAACATGATGGCACAAGCAATCGTATATTCCAGCACCAACTGCAATTTTTGCAAGCAACTGAAAACCTATCTGGACGAGCAAAACATCTCCTATGAAGAGCGCAATATCGACGAGTCCGATGAATTCGCACAAGAACTGCACAATCTGGGCATCATGTCCGTGCCTTTGACTGTGATTGGTGAAAAGCAAATCCTGGGCTTCAACCCTAACCGCATCAAAAAAGCGCTGGCTGCTTTGGAAGAAAACGCACAGTAATTCTACCACGACTGACGAACGAGTCCTGACACGACCAGAACAGACAACATGAATAGGGAGAGAGTTCATATGATGACAGAGCAAGTGCAAT
>DASQMM010000232.1:0-4570 GCA_035645495.1 Brevibacillus sp.
GCGTCCAGTCTCAGGTCCTGTACTCGCCCTATCATAAAATGCGAGAGGTGCTTGCCCTTACGTTGTGGGAGCTAAGCCAGATCTGGTCCTAGCCGCGATGATTTTTGCGCAGGATTTCGTACACATCGACGAAATGGCGGATTCGCTCCATGATTCGCGCTGCCTTGGTTCGTTCAATGCGATTGCCGTTGGAGATGGAGAGATGCTCCTCCAGTTCTTCCAAGGAATAATTGGAAGTGAACAGAGTCGGCAAATGGTTGTTGGCGCGCTGGTTCAGGATGACTCCCAGGATCTCGTCCCGAACCCAGGGCGTCAGGTTTTCCGCGCCGATGTCGTCGAGGATGAGTACGGGTACTTCTTTTAGCAGCTCCAGCTTGCTTGCATAGGACTGATCGGAGATGGAATCCTTCATCTCGCGGATAAAATCAGGGACGTAGACGAGCAGCGAAGCTACATTGCGTTCGGACAACTCACGACCAATTGCGCCCATGATATAGCTTTTCCCCACTCCGAAAGGCCCGTGCAGGTAGAGGCCCTTGACTCTCTCTCCTGTCCCCACTTTATTGCAGAACTGGAGCGCTGCCCCCACTGTTTCTTTATTGCCTTCGTCGATGACAAGCCCTTCAAAGGTAGCATTCATCGTTTCCTCGGAGACGTAGTAACTGCGCATCAGGCGGCGGCGTCTTAACTCTTCCTCATGGGAAAGCTGCTTGCTGCAAGGGGAAATCGCGCTAATGATCGTCCCGTTTACCACGTCTAGTTGGGTCCGATGTCCCTTCACCAGATTGGGGCATTCGCCGAGCCCCGGGCAATGCTCGCACCAGTACTGTTCCTTGACGGCGGTGTAGACGGTGGAGAGTGAACGCAGGTAGTCCTCCCTCCCGAGTTCATGATGGTGTTGGGCAAAGCCTTTCAAATAGGAGGACGAGCCCAACATTTTATCCAACTGTTGCTCGGGGGTCAGCAGCTGACGCGGCGTACGCTTGGAAAGCTCTTGCATGAATTGACCGATAGACTCCATTTACCATCACTCTCCCTTCTGCTTGCTGCGCAGGTTTTGCAGCATTTCTTGCAATTCCGGAAAATCCTGAATCGACTGACCTTTTTTTCCTTCTGTCGCTTGCTTTTCCTGCGCCATCTGCCACTCCACGGAGGCTGGCAGCTTGTCTTCGAGGACTGCGCGATTGTTGCGGCGCCCGGGTGCAGATGTTTTTCTTGGCTGCTTCTCCTTTTCCGCGACCTGCTCGCGCTGTTCCGCCCGTTCCAGGATCTGCTTCACAGCCTCGTCCACTGTCGCGATCCGCTTCGCTTTCCAGCTATCGCGAATCGTCTCCATATAAGACTTCGGCAGTTCCATTTGCATGCTTGCGAGGGTATGAAGCAGCAGTGCATTCACGACCTCCGCCTGCATTCCATCCGTGAAGACCAGCGTCTCAGCCCGTTCCAGAAATACTTTGCTGACCCGGCCCCCCACTACCTGCTCCAATAAAGCAAGCGGCGAGAGCAGACGGCATGCCCGTACGAACGCTTCACTGCCTGCAGGCGGCAGATTGCCCGGTCCAAAGCTCTCTCCTGCAGGGAGGGTGACCGGCTCGGTGCGGTACAGCTTGTCATCCGTATACCGTTGCACCAATCGCTTGCGCAGCACTTCCTTGTCCAGACTGCGGTCCGGCTTGTACAGCGTCCAATCGCGAAGCTCTTGTCCCAATCCCCAGCTATCCAACTGATAGAAGTGGCACAATCGGTACAAAAATTCCATGCTGTCACAGACCAGCACCTTGTCTGCGTCCGCATTGTCCGGCAAGTATAGGCGAAGGGAAGAGACGCTGAGCGGGTGCTGCACTTCCGGCTCATACCTCGATTTCATCTCCGCTGCTGGATAGTCAGACTCCATCTGCATCAAAAACTGCTCCCGCTCCGAGCCTTTCTCGACCTCCAGCTCAGATGGCTTCAAGGATTGAAACACTTCGTGGAAGTCCTTGGTCATGTTTTCCACTGCCGTGTATTCCTTCGTCAACTGATTGGCGAGCGGGTCCGCGTACTGCTGCCGCAGCTGTTGATAGCGAATGTTTTCGATTTTGTTCAACAGCATCAGCGACAGTACATAGTCCGCAAAAAACTCGTTTGGACTCAATGGCGGTTTGACCATGTATTCAAAAAAATAGTCACGCTGCGCGTTTTCCCTTCGGCGCACCTCCAGAAGCCCCAGTGCCTCCAGCCGCTCCCGCGCGCTGAGCAATCGATCCAGCGACATCGAGGTAATGAGCATCAGACTTCGATGGGTGTTTTCGGCTGCCCCGCCGCTGACAGGCTGAACCTCATGGGCCAGCAATTGATAGAGGGCGAAGGATTCGACACCCATGATCGGCAAGTAAAGCTGGGCGACAAAGCCCATCTCGGCAAAACTGAGCGGCCTGATCATCCGCACCAGATACCGATCCTTTGGAGTCATTTCGTTCCATACCAGTCGGCGCATGTGACTCTTTCCTTCCTGTGAAATCTCATTCCTCTATTATAGCATGGGTATGAAAGCAAAGTGGGGAAAACCGATGGAAAGCGAAAAAGACCCCCGCTGTCAGATAGCGAGAGCCGTGATTGGCTAGACCTGTAACGTAGAGAAAGGCGCTACTCTTTAGAGAGAGGGGATTGGCTGTTTCTGGCTTGCGACAACAGCTCTTCCAGCTCCTTCATGAACACGGATATATCCTTGAACTGGCGGTAAACCGAAGCGAACCGGACATAGGCCACTTCATCGACATGGTACAGGCGCTCCATTACTTTTTCTCCGACATCATCGCTCGGCACTTCCGCTTGGCCGCAATTGCGCAATTCCTTTTCGATGTCACTCACTACATCTTCCAGGGTTTCCAATGGAACGGGTCGTTTTTCACAAGCACGCACCAGTCCGCGCAATACTTTTTCTCTACTAAATTCCTCACGAGTTCCGTCTTTTTTGACGATAATTAAAGGAGATTCTTCTACCATTTCAAATGTGGTAAACCTGCGTTCACATTTTTCGCACTCACGACGGCGGCGAATCGATTTATAGTTATTGAAAGGACGCGAATCCAGGACTCTGGTCCCGTTGTATTCACAGAATGGACAGCGCATCGTGGAATCAACTCCCTTGCGAACGTTCGTTGTAAACAGTGTCCCTCATGTGCCTACAAGAAGTCAAGTCAATCCTTCTACCTATTTCAAGCCTCTTTTTAATAATTTACAATATGGACTGTTGGAGGGATATTAATGCGCCTAGTATCTTTGAAACAAGTTCGGCCGGGCATGAAGCTGGCACGAACGGTGTTTACCCAGGATGGCAAGGTGCTTTTAGGAAAAGGCATGAACCTCACCGAAAGGCTCATCCAAGGACTGCACCGCTCAGAAGTAGACGCCATTTACATCGACGATCCACGCACTTCCGACATCGTTGTCGAGGATGTCATTCGCCCGCAAACGAGGCAGATCGCTGTAGAAGCGATCGAAAAAACAGTAAAGCAGATCACCAATTCGAACAAACTGGCGCGCAAAATCTCCTTGCTTGAGATGGGCCTGCATTTTCAGCGGGCATTTAGCGCGATCCTGGAAGATCTGATGCACAACGAGCAAATGGTCGGACATTTGACGACGATCTCTACGCACTCTCCTTCCCTCTACCATCACTCGGTTAACGTGGCCGTGCTTTCGACCGCAGTCGGGATGTCGCTTGGCTACAACCAAAGCCAACTGATGGAATTGGGGATCGGTGCGATGCTTCACGATATCGGTAAGTTGCAGCTTCCAGAGGAACTCCTGAATACCAAAGAGCGTTGGACTCCCGAGCAGCAGGAGATCGCCAAACAGCACACGATGAACGGGTTTAATCTATTGCGTAAGCAGCATGATCTTTCTCTCTTGTCTGCACATGTCTGTCTGCAGCATCATGAACGCATCAATGGCAGCGGGTACCCCCAGGGCTTGAAGGGAAAACAGGTGCATGAATACGCCCAGATCGTCGGGATCTGCGACGTCTATGATTCCCTCACCTCACCACGCCCTTGGCGCGGGCGCTACATGCCACAGGACGCCATGGAGTACCTGCTCGGCGCAGGCGGCCACTTGTTCGAGCATCACCTCATCAATGCGTTTATCAAGCATATCGCCGTTTTTCCGATCGGAAGCAGCGTCGTCCTCAATACAGGAGAGGTCGGCGTCGTCAGCAAGGTAGACCCAGACTACTGCCACCGTCCGACTGTCCGTGTTCTCAAGGATGGACGCGGCAATGATGTGCATACCCCTTACGATCTTGATCTGAAAACACTCATCAAGCTTTTTATTGTCGGTTTTGAAGACGAGCAGCTGTTTGAGATGAGCGCCTTGACCCCGCCTGCCGAATCGGCAGCTACACCCGAATAGGGTAAACGCTGAAGAGGGGCTGTCCCGAAGTCTACTGACTTTCTTGGGACAGCCCCTCTCCTTTTTTGTTCCAGTTGCGATTAGCGGGCTCCTGCAGCCGCTGTCTCCTTCACTGGACTGGCATTGTACTGTTCGGATACGTGACGCACCAGGTCTACAACGCGGCAGGAGTAGCCCC
>DASQMM010000233.1:0-2354 GCA_035645495.1 Brevibacillus sp.
GGGCCTTCCTAGAGGGCCGTCCTGACGTTTGCCAGGGGTGGTGGGTTAGAAAAGAATGAAAAAGGAGTCCATGCTCACATGAATCTGGAGTTTGTATTGCTGGTTCTCCAAGCCATTCGCAAGCGCTGGGTCTTGATGCTCACCATTCCGTTGTGTTGTGTATTGGCGAGTGGGTATATCAGTTATTTCGTACTGGTCCCTACCTATTCAGCGACGACGACCATGCTGGTGAAGCCGCAGGATCTGGACAGGCAGGACCTCTACAACAGCATCCTCAGCAACCAACAGCTCATCAAGACATACAGCGGGTTGATTCAAACCCGGAGGATGGCACAAGACGTCATTCGCAAGCTGGGCTTGTCCCAAACACCGGAACAGCTCATGGAGCGATTGGACGTCAAAACGTCGAACATTTCCTTTATCATCACGGTGACCTACAGCGACACGGACCCCCTTCGCGCTGTACAGATTGCGAATGAAGTCTCCCGCTCTTTTTCCCAGAACGTCAATTTGTTCATGAACATCGACAACGTCATGATCGTGGACGAAGCGGAGTATGAAGCGGGGATGGAGCCCGTATCTCCCAAGCCTTTGGTCAATATGGCAGCGGCATTTGGCGTGGGTCTGGTGCTGATGGTCGGTGTGCTGATCTGGATGGAGGCCTTGGAGGCGATGAGGAGAAAAACGAACAGAAAACGGATGAGTCTGGAGCAGCCAGGACCGGTGACAGGACCAGGATTCGAACCGGAGCCCATGGTACAACACGAATAGGTGGGAGGTGATGGTTATGAAGAAACAGATTAAAAAAGCGGTGATTCCTGCTGCAGGCCTGGGTACCCGGTTCCTTCCCGCCACCAAAGCCATGCCCAAGGAGATGCTCCCGATCGTGGACAAACCGACGATTCAATACATCGTCGAGGAAGCGGTCAACTCTGGAATCGAGGATATCATCATCGTGACAGGACGGAGCAAGAGGGCAATCGAGGATCATTTTGACAAGAACTACGAGTTGGAAGTCAATCTGCGTGAACGCGCCAAGACTGATTTGTACGAGATCGTGGAAGGCTTGACCAATTTGGTAGAGATCCATTACATCCGGCAAAAAGAAGCGTTGGGTCTGGGGCATGCGATCTGGTGCGCCCGCAAATTCATCGGGAATGAACCTTTTGCGGTTTTGCTGGGGGATATGGTGATCGATAGCGAGATTCCGTGCCTCAGGCAGATGATGGATATTTACGATCAGCGGCAATGCAGCGTTATCGCGGTAGAGGCAGTGGATTGGAATGAAGTGAGCAAGTACGGTGTCATCGAGGGGGCCGCCATCGGAGAGCGCCTAGATCTGATTCATGATCTGGTCGAGAAGCCGCAGAGCAATCCTCCGTCCAATCTGGCGATCATTGGCCGATATATTCTGGAGCCGCGTATTTTCGACCTGCTGGAGCAGATCCAGCCGGGAGTAGGGGGAGAGATTCAACTCACAGATGCGCTACAGGTGCTTGCACGCGAGCAGGATTTGCTTGCTTATCGCTATGAGGGAACCTTGTATGACGTCGGAAGCAAATTCGGTTTTTTGAAGGCAACGGTCGAGTTTGCCATGAAAAATGAGGAATTGAACAAAGATTTTGGGTTGTATTTGAACAACATCAAACACAAATATTTGGTAAACAATTGGAAGCTTCCCGTAGGATGATGAAGATATGGACTATATTCGCGTTACACGGCCCAGGGCTACCGTCTCATTGTATGCGAGTTGTATAAAGGGCGTTCTTGATATTGTTTTTGCCTTCTTTCTGCTCTTCTTCCTCCTTCCCCTCTTTCTTCTGCTCGCTGTCATTTTGTATTTCGATTCTCCAGGACGCATCTTCTTTCGTCAGGTCCGCGTCGGCAAGCATGGCAAAGAATTCACCATCTACAAGTTTCGCACCATGCACACCGATGTGCCTGCAGAAGGCTACTCCCCGACTTCAGACTTGGACCCGCGAATTACGCGATTCGGACGATTTCTGCGGAAAACAAGCCTGGACGAATTGCCTCAATTGCTGAATATTCTGCGTGGAGAGATGAGCTTTGTCGGCCCCCGACCGGAACAGAAAAAGATCGTGGAAGAGCTGTATACCATCCGCGAGAAGCAGCGATTTCTGGTCAAACCAGGCATGACTGGGCTGTGGCAGATCAGTCAGGATCGCAACAAGCCGATTCATGAGAATTTGCAGCATGACTTTATGTACCTGGAACAGATGTCCTTTTGGCTGGACCTTACTATCATTTGCCGGACGATACAGGTCGTCATGCGGAGCAATACATGCTGAGGCCTCTCGGAGGTTTGAAAGAGCAGTTGCTGGAATGGCGCCAAA
>DASQMM010000234.1:0-10706 GCA_035645495.1 Brevibacillus sp.
ACATTTACACCAAATGGTTTGTTCTCTCTTTTTGCCCGTTCTGCTAAAGCAATGGGGACCTGCTTGGCATCTCCGGCACGTGTAAATCCGCTCAAACCGAGGGTCATGCCATCTTCGATCCAACTCGCTGCTTCATCAGCCGTGACGATTTTATCTGCCAATCGTTTATCGCGTAAGCGCTCCCACATGATTGAGATCCCCCTTGTTCCTACATAATCTTGTTGTTACTAAGCTAGCACAGGATTGACTGAGCGGGCACTCAATTTCAAGCAAAGCAGAAGATTCGGCTATAAACGAGAAAATTTGCGGGTGAATGCGCATGCAAAAAACACCCTAAAAACCGAGCAGTTGCCGGAAGGAACTAGCATACGTCTGGCTAACAGGGACACGGCTTTTAGCTTTGTCCTTCATCTCCAAAATAAACGTGGAGTGAAAATGCGGGTGAATGAAGCGAATCGCTTCCAGGTTGACGAAATAGGAACGGTGACAGCGAACAAACTGTCCTGGAGATAGCATACACTCCAGTTCAGCCATATTGTATTTGTTTACATACGCTCCATTCACGGTATGAAGCCGTGTTTTCCCTTCGTTGGAGCTGATGTACATGATTTCATTCACGGGGATCGGGAGCCAGCCATTCTCGTCCCTTCCGACCAAAAAGGACAGGCGCGGTCCGGCTGGAACGATCGGCATGGCACTCGGGGCATAGATCGCGGTAATGCATCCCTCCACATGCCCCTGCGAGATCACAGGCAGCGAGATCCCGTAGTACGGGACGCCAAAGACACGGCTTTCGACGTGATGAGCCACTTTGCTTTTTACTTCGAGCGCTTTATGCGTCGCTGAACCTTCACGCACCCGGTCGCCCGGTACGATTTTCAGATCGATGCTTGCGCTCGGCTGGTAGTAGACATACTGGCTCCCGTCCGAGATAGCGATGGATACTCCTTCAGGAATCACTTGACCTACCATTTGCAACACTTCTGGTACCAAGGTGTTGTCCATGATGATTCCTCTCCTCCTATTTTCTCTCTTGCTTCTTCTTTCATTTAACCATAATTTTGCCTTTGCAACGCAACCTTGTCTTACCAACTTTTTGAACGATGAAAACGAAATGAACCATCGTGTATGCTATGATGAGGGCAATTGTTCAAATGTTCGTAATGAGGTGACACATGATGAGCCACACCATTGTTTTGATCGCCAAAGGAGCCGATACCTTGTCATTTCTGTTGGGAGAGCTCAAGTCGTACTTTGAGCCATCCTGCCGCGTCGTTGGCTACCTTTGTCATCAGCCAATACCCGACCTGCGCAAAGCCTCCCATATTTTCGTAACGACCAAAGAACCCGAGCTTTACGCAATCGCCCGTGAGGCGGCTGGTGGCGACGATGTGCCCATTACCGTACTGAATCGCTTTTTTGAACTTCGCAAGCTGAAAAAATTGATGCAAGTACCGCTGGGAAGCACCGTTCCCGTGATGAATAACTCCCGTGAGACTGCCCAGGAGGTCATCGACAATCTGTTGGAAGCCAGTATCGATCACCTTCATTATGTTCCCTTCCATCCCGGTTGCACCTTTGATGACCCGTCAATCCACACCACCATTATCTTAAGCCACCCGGATGTCCCCCCTCCCCCGCATATAGAGGTAATCGACCTGGGATTCCGAAAAATTCATATTCACGATCTGATTGATGTGGGCCGCAAGCTGGGTGTTCCGGTGTCCAAGGAGCGTGAGTACCTGGCAGCTTTTATCGGCGAAATGACCGAGCTCTCCAAGCTGCTTGGGACCTCCTTTACGGAAGTGCAAAAGCTGCACAGCCAATTGCAGTCCACCTTTCAGGCTGTAAAAGATCCGATTATCGCCTGCAATGAGCAAGGCCTCATCTCGTTTATCAACGATGTCGCAGTGGAATGGTTTTGCCCAGGAAGCCTTGATGTGGTAGGCAAGCCTTATACAATCTTGCGCGAGCATGAGCAGCTCCAACCCTTTTTTGAGCAGGAGGGCCAGGAAGACATGCTGCTGACATTGGGCAACAAGCAATTCATCGTCAGCAGCCAGAGCATTCACAGTCGCCAGGGACCTCTCGGGTTCGTCTGTACACTCAAGGATGTGACGGAAATCCAGCGCTTGCGCCACCAGCTGGTCCAACGCGGACACACTGCCACCTATACGTTTTCTGACATCAAAGGAAAAAGCCAAGCCCTGAAGCACGCGATTGAACTCGGCAAAAAAATGGCTGCCAACAGCCAATCGATCTTGCTGCTGGGCGAAAACGGCACTGGCAAGGAGCTGTTTGCCCATGCCATCCACCAGTACTCTTTGCGAAGAAACGGACCATTTGTCGCCATCAACTGTGCTTCCTTGCCCGAAAACCTGTTGGAAAGCGAATTGTTTGGCTATGCAGACGGTGCCTTTACCGGGGCAAGAAAAGGGGGAAAGCCAGGCTTGTTTCAGCAGGCAGACGGGGGAACCATTTTTTTGGATGAAATCGGCGAAATTTCTCCGGCCATTCAGGTGAAGCTGCTTCGCGTCCTGCAGGAAAAGCAAGTCATCCCGGTCGGCGGGACAGGCATACTCGCTGTAGATTGCCGAGTGATTGCCGCCACGAACCGAAATCTGGAACATGCTGTCCTGGAAGGCGACTTCCGTGAAGATTTGTACTACAGGCTGGCTGTATTGCCCCTCGATATTCCTTCGCTGCGCGAGCGCAAAGAGGATATCCCGCTGATCATTCAGGATCACCTGGATCGGCTTCACGTCCAGAAAAAATGTTCGCCACAGGTGATGGAGCTGCTCATGCGTCATGAATGGAGAGGCAATATCCGGGAATTGAAAAATGTCATGGATTATGCCGTCACGGTGAGTGAAGGTCCGATGATCCAACTGCAGGATCTGCCTCAGCGCTTGACCAAGCTCCTGGCCGAATCCGCTCAGACCGACACATTCGCTGATGGTCAGAGGAATGAGCAGGATATGGAGATTCTTCGCTCGCTTTATCCCTACTACATCGCGAACAAACCCGTCGGCCGCTATCAACTGGCGCGTTCACCCGTTCTTCGCTCACTCGGCTGGACAGAAAGCGCTTTGCGGAATAAATTGAAGCAGCTCGAACAGCAGGGCTTGGTCAGCTCGGGAACGACTCGCCAAGGTACTACCCTGACCGAAAAGGGATTACGATTGCTGGGCACTTCAGAAAATAGGCGATAATAGGTTAATCGATCCTAATATATACACCTAATAACAACTCACGATCTTGTCCTCACCATGAAAACGATTGCTTTTTCTCCTATTGTCTAAACATTCAATCGTTGGCACGGTGCTTGCTTATTCTTTTGCAAAAAAAGCGAGGTGATCTGATGAGTACTCCCAATCCACGTACAACGCCAGCTTCAAAAGGAGCTGCGAAGAAACGTTTTCCCATGCCTCATACTTATGCTATTTTGTTTGCCATGATTGTGCTGGCAGCCCTTCTTTCGTACGTACTCCCAGCAGGTGAGTTTGAACGCATGAAAGACCCCGAGTCCGGCAAAACCGTCGTCGTCAGCAACAGCTACCATCAGGTAGAAAGCAGCCCAGTCGGTTTTTTTGACACGTTCAAGTCAATTCCGACAGGGATGCAAAAGGGTTCGCAAATCATCTTTTACATTTTTATTGTCAGCGGTGTTTTTGGCATTATTCGCTCGACAGGTGCGATCGAGGCAGGAATTCATAAAGGTGTCCGCCATCTGGCAGGAAGAGAAATCCTGATGATCCCCGCCTCCATGATGCTGTTCTCCATTGGAGGCTTCACGATGGGGATGGCAGAAGAGACAATTATCTTCGTGCCGATCGGGATTGCTTTGGCCCGAGCTATGGGCTATGACGCCGTCACGGGTACCGCCATGGTAACCCTGGGGGCAGCCAGCGGTTTTATCGGCGGCATGCTCAATCCTTTTACTGTCGGGATTGCCCAGTCCCTGGCGCAAGTCCCTCTCTTCTCCGCAATAGGCTTTCGCTCTGTCGTCTTTGTCGTCGTCCTCGGTTTTGCCATCTGGTACGTGATGCGTTATGCCCGCAAGGTAAAAGCAGACCCTACCAAAAGTGTCGTCCACGACATCAGCTACGATTCGATTCGCGATGAGCGGGAAGAAGTAGCGATTTCTGAATTGAATACGCGCCACAAGATCGTCTTTCTCGTTATCGCAGGCGGTCTAGCCTGCAATATTTACGGGGTATTCGTACACGAGTGGTTTCTGCTGGAGCTGACAGCTTCCTTCCTCGTGATGGGCCTGATAGCAGGGTTTATCGGCGGGCTGTCGGTCAACCGTATTTTTGACTCATTCGTTTCGGGTGCCAAAGCGGTTACCTATGGGGCCCTGATCGTGGGATTTGCCCGCGCCATCACCGTGGTCCTCGAAGACGGAAAAATCATTGACACTATTGTCTATTCATTGACCTCAGCAATCAGCAGCCTGCCAGACACCGTGAACGTAGTCGCCATGTTCCTGATCCAATCGTTTATCAATCTGTTTGTTCCATCCGGCAGCGGACAGGCTACAGCCACCATGCCGATCATGGTGCCCATCGCAGACCTGCTGGGAATTCAGCGACAGGTAGCCGTTCTTGCCTTTCAATACGGCGATGCCATTACCAACTCGATTATCCCTACTTCATCCGCATTGATGGGATATTTGGCCGTAGCAGGCATCCCCTATGAACGATGGGTGAAGTTCATTTGGAGACTGATTCTTGGATGGACGCTGATTGCCTGCATCGCTCTAGTCGTGGCTGTGCTGATCGGCATTTCCTAGGTGGAAGAACCTTTATATTTGATACACGTTTCGGGAGGAATCATGCGGACAACGATCGAACATTTACGACCAGTCATCTTCTCCCTCTATGACCATCTTCATCAGCATCCCGAAATCAGTTGGCAAGAGGTCCAGACGACTGCTTTTCTGAAGGAGTTCCTGAAACGGCACCAATGCCGGCTGACGACTTTCGAGGATGTGACCGGTGTCGTAGCGGAATGGGGAAGCGACGCACCCGATGCATTCACAGTTGGCTTGAGGGCCGACATGGATGCCCTGTGGCAGGAGGTAGACGGCCTGTTTCAAGCCAACCATTCCTGTGGTCACGACGCGCATATGACGATGGTACTGGGAGTCCTTCTGGTACTACGGGAGCAAAATATTCAGCTTCCCGGACGGCTTAAGCTGATCTTTCAACCTGCTGAGGAAAGCGGAGACGGTGCCCTCGCCATGGTTCGCAAGCAAGTAGTAGACGATATCGACTTCTTGTACGGGGTCCATCTCCGCCCCATTCAGGAAATCACGAGGGGAAGAGCTGCTTCTGCGATTTTGCACGGAGCAGCAGCGACCATTTCGGCAAAAATCAAAGGCGAGGATACTCACGGTGCGCGTCCTCATCTGGGAACAAACGCAATTGAAGTGGCGGCCACGATTATCGCCGAGCTAAAAAGCATTCATCTCGACCCGCTCGTTCCCTATTCAGTCAAGATGACACAGCTCAACTCGGGAGGAAAAAGCACCAACATTATTCCCGGCTCCGCCTCTTTTCACCTCGATCTGCGTGCCCAATCCAATCAAACGATGGATGAGCTGCTCAGCAAAACAGAGCATGTGTTGCAGCAGGTCGCCAAGCTGTACAAGGTGGCTTTGCCATACGAGATTATCGAGCGGGTATATGCAGCAGAAGTGAACGAGGAAGCGCGTCAAATCATGGGAGAGGCTATCGCAGAGGTACTTGGACGAGACCAGCTTGAACCTCCGATCCTCACGCCTGGCGCCGAAGACTTCCATTATTACACCAAGGAACGTCCCCATTTGAAAGCTACCATGCTGGGACTTGGTTGCGATCTCGAGCCTGGTTTGCATCACCCCAATATGCAATTTGATCAGGAGTCGCTGCTGGACGGCATCGAAATATTGGCTCGAACAGTATTGCTTACCTTCGAGCGCCATGCCAAGCAGCATCACACGAAACCCTTGGAGGATTGATGACCATGAAACTGGAACGAATCGACCTGCAACGCATCAAAATCCCGTTGCGCTCCCCTTTTGAGACCAGCATGGGCGTGGAGACGCACAAGGAGTGCATACTCGTCCGCGCATACAGCGGCGCCCATGTCGGCTTTGGCGAAAGTGTCGCGATGGATGTGCCCATCTACAACGAGGAAGATGTGGACACCGTCTGGTACATGCTGGAGAAGTACTTGATTCCACAGTTGTTCACGCGCGAGATTGAGCATCCCGATGAAGTGTCCCGCATCTT
Organism: Brevibacillus sp.; assembly: GCA_035645495.1. Taxonomy (GTDB): domain Bacteria; phylum Bacillota; class Bacilli; order Brevibacillales; family Brevibacillaceae; genus Brevibacillus. The sequence continues at coordinate 6,279 of DASQMM010000234.1, forward strand.
TTCCTGGATGCGGCGCAATAACATGGCAAAAGCCGCACTGGAAGGCGCTGTCTGGGATCTCTACGCCAAGCAGCAGGGCCTTTCCCTCTCGCAAGCCTTGGGTGGGTCGCGAGCTGCGATTGACGTGGGTGTGAGCATCGGAATTGAGCCAACGGTTGAAAAGCTGCTTCAACGCGTCGAGGGCTTTATCCGCGATGGTTACAAGAAAATCAAGGTAAAAATCAAGCCTGGCTTCGACGTGGAACCGATGCGCGCTATCCGGCAAAAATTTGGGCCGAACGTGCCACTAATGGCAGATGCCAATTCTGCCTATACCCTGAACGACCTTGAGATGCTGAAGGAACTGGACGAGTTTGGACTGATTATGATCGAACAGCCTCTCGCTCATGACGACATCATCGACCACGCTGCCCTTCAGCGCGAATTGAAAACGCCGATCTGTCTGGATGAGAGCATCCACACGGTAGAAGACGCCCGCAAAGCGATCGGTCTTGGAAGCTGCAAGATCATCAACATCAAAATTGGGCGCGTAGGCGGACTGACGGAAGCCAAGAGAATCCATGACTTGTGCCAAGCGCATGGTGTTCCTGTCTGGTGCGGCGGGATGCTTGAGGCAGGAGTAGGCCGCGCGCACAATATCGCTATTGCGTCATTGGCCAACTTCTCGATTCCGGGCGATACTTCCCCATCCAATCGCTATTTTGCAGAGGATATCGTCACGCCAATGATTGATTTTGCCAAACCTGGCGTGCTGGATGTGCCGACTGCTCCAGGGATCGGCTTTTCGATCAATGAAGCCGCCATTCGCAGCGCGCTCGTGGAGCATAAGAGCTATTTTGCAGACCGGGCATCGACCACGACTCAGATTCCAAATTGGTAATCCAAACAAAAAACAGGGAGACCCATGCTGCTGGGCTCCCTGTTTTGTTACTCCGTGATGGTGAGGATCTTGCAGACGTTTTTCTCCGCCTCTGCGCGCTCCTCTTCCGGAAGCTGCTGGAGCAGGGCGAGTGCTGCGTAGGGAAGTTTCAGCGCATGCGGATCACGATAGGTTTTTTCCCAGTATAAAGGCGAGAATATGGAGGTGAACGCCGGTTCTTTTACCTCGTCATCCAACACGAAATCTGGGCGCTGCCGATTCAAGTACATCTGCACACGATGGTTGCGGATGCCTGCCTGGGCCAAATCCGCGTACCCGAAGCGATCCAGATTCGTCAAAGCTTCCGCATGTGTGATGCTGTGTGTCACTTCTCCCTCAAAAAAGTAGCGTTGTCCGTCAATCACGCGATTTGGAATGACCGTCTGCAATTCCGCGAACGTATGCTTTGCCATGGTTGCAGGCGTCTGATAGGAAGGGATTCCCGAGATGTCATCTTCAGTGACCATGCCATAGTCCGGTATTCCCCAGTAGCGATTCGGACGATCCTCAGCCGTCGCCTTCAGCAGCGCTACGAGACCGGTGACAATCCGCGGCTGAATCAGGTCCGGTCGCTCCCGCAGCGTTCTGAGCGCCAATACCCCCAAAGCAAGGCCATGTCCAGAAGTGCGTAGCCTTTTGACGTTCTCGCCCAGACCCGCTATTACTGATTCAAGCAGAGTTGGGTCTGCCTTCTCTTCCTTTTCCAGCGGTGCAAACCATGCGGGCTTCAATAGGCGAAAGGATTCGCACGTTCGCTCGATTCCATCCTTGACGTGCTCCGGCAACTCATAATCGCGTGACATGAAATACCCCGCCAATAACGCTGCACCGTAGTGACCGCCAAACCATCCGTCTTCAGCAGCTCTTGCCATCGCTACGACACCAAGCTCCAAATAATCATCCAACTTCCTCATGGGGGTTCCTCCTTTTTCCAAATGCTTTATTTTATAATATAATATATATTTAAGTTTGTTAAGTATGAAAAATAAAGACGATCCCTGATTTGAGATCGACTTCCTTATTTCACTGGCAAGGTAACTGTGAAGGTGGTTCCCTCGCCTTCTTCGCTGCTTACCTGAATTTTTCCCTCGTGGGCATCTACGATCCATTTGGCAATGGAAAGGCCAAGTCCGGTCCCCTCTGTCGCTTTGGTTCGCATTTTGTCCACGCGGTAGAAACGGTCAAAGACGAATGGAATGTCTTCCTTCGGGATACCGACGCCCGTATCCTTGACGACAATGACGATCCGTTGCCCCTCCTGCTGGCTGGAGACATAGATGCTCCCCTTTTCCGGTGTGAATTTCAACGCGTTGTCCAGCAATATCACCATCAACTGATGGATGCGTTCCTCATCCCCCACCATTTCCAATGGCTTTTCAATTTTGGTCTCCAGGCTCACTTCCTTGGTTATCGCCATTTGCGTAAATACGTGTGTGCAGGTTTCCACCACTTCATCGATATTGAATTTTTTCTTCATAATCTGTAGCTCATTTGAATCGCTTCTGGCCAGAGTCAGCAAGTCGGAGACGAGGTGACTCAGACGCTTTGCTTCCTGCATGCCGATCATGATTTTTTCGCTTTCCTGCTCAATCGTATGATCCGGATGCCGGAACAACCGCTCCAGATTGACCAGGATGGCTGTCAATGGCGTGCGCAGCTCATGAGAAGCATCGGCGATAAACTGCTGTTGCTTCTCCCAAGATTTCTGTATCGGCACCAATGCTCTTTTTGCCAGGAACCAGCCTGCCACAACCGCGATGACAATACTGATCACATTGCCGACCAGTACGACGTACAACAAGCTATTCAGCATGTTTTGCTCCGGAGCGAGGTCGTAGATCAGCTGGAATTGCCGCGATAGCTGCATCCGGTTATCCACCAGCGTCTTTTTGGGAGCAGTGACTGTATAGACGCGAAATGTATGCTGATTGACGGTCATTGTCTCGATTCGATTCTCGATCCCCGTCGGCTGAAACTGGATAAAATCATCGGGGTCCATTCTCTCTCCGAACGCGTTACCGATGAATGTGCCGTCTTTCCCCCAGACCAGAAGCACGTATCTGCGGTCTAAATCAGCGAATTTCTTGCGCTCTTGGCGATTGTAGGGGAAAGGCGCTTCGTCCCTCCCTTGCAGCCGGGGAAATGGGTCGTGTACCAGACGCTGCGCCACTTTCTCCAGCTCCTGATCCACTTGTGAGTAGAGACGAACTTTCATCGTCAGATAAACGGCACCGCCCAGCCCGTTGAGCAGTAAAAATACAACGATGACATTAAGCGTCACCAGGCGAAACCGGGTTTTTTGAAACATCTTAATCTCCCTTTTTTAAAATGTAACCGACATTGCGGACCGTTCGAATGAGCCGTTCACATTCTCCCAGCTTTTTGCGCAAATAATGGACGTAGAGATCCACCACGCCATAGTTGGCATCGGAATGAATCCCCCACACCCGATCAAAAATCTGCTGGCGAGTCAAAATCTGTTCCTTGTTTTGCAGAAAGTATTTGAGCAGCTCGAATTCCTTCATCGTCAGTTTCAATGGTTCGTCGTCAACAAAACCATCGTATTCATGAACCCTCAGCGAAATGGGACCGTACGTCATCTCTCCCTCTGGGGACGTCTTGCCATGGCGGCGTAAAAGCGCTCGGGCTCTCGCTGTCAATTCTTCGACAGCAAATGGCTTGACCAGATAATCATCGGCACCTGCATCCAAGCCTTCGACTCTGGCCCTTACGCTATCCTTTGCTGTCAGAAACAGTACGGGAGTGGTCACGCCTTTGGACCGCAGTGTTTTGACCATCGTAATGCCATCGACTCCCGGCAGCATAATATCCAGAACCAGCAAGTCATAGACCCCACGCCCTGCCAAGAGGAGCCCGTCGTCGCCACGCTCTGCTGTATCTACTTGGTACCCTTCATCGGTCAGCACTCCTTCTACAGCCGACAAGAGTGCCTGATCGTCTTCAACGGCAAGAACCCACATTTTGATTCCCTCTTTCATCATCAGGAGAATTGATAGCTTTCGTAATTTCTGCTGATCGTGTCTCTATCATTCAGCATATCACAGACTGCCGCGATCCCCTATGGAGCCTGCTTCCTGTTTCTATTAGAGCACGATTTTATTAGATTTAGATTTGAAGATATCGGGATGTTGGGATGAACAAGAAAAAGCTGTATTCACGATTACTCTAGCGAGTAATGGCGAATACAGCTTTTTCTTAGCCTTATTCCTTCAAAACTGGATCTGCATGAATGCTTGGATGTGTGTGGATAAGTCCTCGACCGATTAGTATTCGTCAGCTCCACGTGTTGCCACGCTTCCACACCGAACCTATCAACCTCATCGTCTATGAGGGGTCTTACCAGCTTACGCTGTGGGAAGTCTCATCTTGGAGGGGGCTTCACGCTTAGATGCTTTCAGCGCTTATCCCTTCCGCACATAGCTACCCAGCTGTGCCACTGGCGTGACAACTGGTGCACCAGCGGTGCGTCCATCCCGGTCCTCTCGTAC
>DASQMM010000235.1:0-2799 GCA_035645495.1 Brevibacillus sp.
GACCGAGAGAGGTTGTTTGTGATCCGGCTTGTGGAACGGCGGGCTGTTTGGTGGCGGTAGCGGAGTATCTGCGTGACCTGAAGGACAGCGATGGAAATTCGGTTTTGAATGCGCCGGGAAACCGAGAGCATTTCGACCGAGAAATGTTTCACGGGTTTGATTTTGACGCGACGATGCTGCGGATTGGCAGCATGAACCTGATGCTGCACGGCATTGAGTCGCCCAAGATTGAGGCACGAGATTCGCTCTCAGAAGACCATGCTGGGGTTGAGGAGGCTTTACCATGATTTTGGCGAATCCGCCGTTTAAGGGATGGCTGGAGAAGTCTACTCTACTATCAAGACAGAGCTTTTGTTTGGGGCGTTGTTTCTGCGGCTGCTAAAGAAGGGCGGCAGAGGAGCGGGGATTGTGCCGGATGGAGTGCTATTTGGCTCCTCAACGGCTCATAAAGCACTGCGGAAAGAACTGGTGGAAAATCACAAGCTGGATGGCGTGATCTCCATGCCGTCGGGAGTGTCTAAGCCATATGCGGGGGTATCTACAGCAGTGCTGATTTTTACCAAGACGGGAGCCGGAGGAACGGATTCCGTCTGGTTTTATGACATGGAGGCGGATGGCTTGTCGCTAGATGATAAGCGGCAGCCAATTCAGCAGAATGATATTCCTGACCTGTTGCAGCGCTGGAAGCAGCGCAATTCTGAAAGGGACACCGATCGCGCTGCGAAAGCGTTTTTTGTGCCGAAGGCTGAGATTGCAACGAATGGCTATGATCTCTCGATCAACCGCTACAAGGAGGTTGCCTATGAGGAAGTGCAATATGAGCCGCCCAAGGTGATTTTGCAAAAGCTCCGATCGCTTGAAGATGAAATCCGCGCCGATTTGGACGTGCTGGAAGAGTTGTTGAAATGATGTTGCCTAAAAACTGGTCTTTAGTGTCACTTGGTGAGATTGCTGCTAGTGGTCGAGGTACTTTCAGTAATGGACCTTTCGGCTCAGATTTAGTTAAAGCTGATTTGACTGATGGTGGTACACCTATCATTTATATACGTGATATTCGCGACGGCTATTATGATCGAGTCAGTGCTTCGTGTGTCACCGAAAAAAAAGCGGAACAATTATCAGCATGTTGGGTAAAGCCTGGAGATGTTCTTATTACTAAAGTTGGCGATCCTCCCGGAACTGCGGCTGTTTATCCTGAGGATCAACCTCTAGGAATAGTGACTCAAGATGTCATAAGACTAAGGCTAAATTCAGAAGTTGCTGATTCACGATATGTCCGTAATTGGCTGAATTCACCTCTAGGGAAACATGCTGTTAAATCGATTACAGTCGAAGCAACAAGAGCCAGATTTCCTCTTGGGGACTTTAAGAACTTAAAACTCCCTCTACCCCCGATCGCCGAACAACGCCGCATTGCTGCCATACTCGATCGCGCTGATGCTGTTCGACGGAAACGACAAGAGGCGATCGCCCTAACCGAGGAATTGTTGCGATTGGCTTTCCTGGAGATGTTTGGCGATCTCTTTGCATTTACTAGTAACTATGGTGATTCTCATCCAAAAGCATGGATAAAGTGCCAGTTAGAAGATCAGCTAACCCTCCAACGTGGATTTGATATTATGCAGAAACAGTGCTTGGAAGGAGACCATCCTGTCATTTCATCTGGTGGAATATCTGCATACCACTCTGAGTATAAAGCTATAGGACCAGGGGTACTTCTGGGACGTAAAGGTTCAGTGGGACGAGTTCACTATGTTCAAGAGAATTACTGGCCGCATGACACAACCCTCTGGGTTAAAGATTTCAAAGGGAATCATCCAACTTTTATTTACTATTTCTTCAAACTCTTCCCAATCTCTAATTTTGAAGAAAGTACAGCAAATCCAACACTTAATCGAAATCGATTGCACCCTGTAGAAGTTTTCTGGCCTACTTACGATTACCAAACTCGTTTTGCGTCTGTATTTGAGTCAATTAACAAATGCAGGAGGTTTAACGAGTCTGCTATTTCTGAGTCAGATAACCTCTTTAACTCTCTTCTTCAAAGAGCCTTTCGGGGAGAGCTTTGAGCGGGGGAATAGGGCGATCGCCGTGAAAATGGCAAAATAGGGACAGCTTCAGGGGAGGGTTCACCATGAGTGTGGCGATCGATCGTCTTCCCCAATATTTCCGTTTCAGTTCAGCGGTTGTCAGCAGGATGAAGCGCCTAAATGTTTTAGCCTTAGGAGTTGACCTATGATTGCCTCCCCGCAACAGCCCTACCTCACCTGCGAAGAATACCTCCAGATGGAGGAACATAGCCCCATCAAGCACGAATACATTGATGGCTATACTCACGCAATGGTTGGGGCAAACGATGCCCATGTGACGATCGCCCTTAACCTTGCCACGATCCTTCGCAGCCATGTTCGAGGCTCCGGCTGCCGGGTCTATATGGCTGACATGAAAGCCAGAGTTGAATCTCTCAATCGGTACTTTTACCCCGATATTCTGGTGACATGCGACCCCCGCGATCAGGAAACCCCGCTAGAAAAGCGCTTCCCTTGCCTCATCGTCGAAGTTCTCTCTGACTCCACTGAAGCGTTCGATCGGGGCGACAAATTTGCCGACTACCAAACGTTGGAAAGCCTGCAAGAATACGTCTTGATCAACACCAAACGCCAGCGAGTCGAATGCTTCCGCCGCAACGAAGCAGAGCTATGGGTATTGCAGTCCTACACCGACAAGCAGGAAACTTTCCAACTGCAAAGCATCAGCTTTGAAGGGGCGATCGCAGACCTTTACGAAGACGTCACCTTT
>DASQMM010000236.1:0-1969 GCA_035645495.1 Brevibacillus sp.
AGAGCGTTTTGCTAAAGCAGGGTACCTCGCAGTGGCTCCCGATTTGTACGCTGTAGATGGAAAGCGCCCCGAGAGCTTGACAGAGGAGCGCATCGAGCAGATCAAGGCATTTCTGGATACGTTGGCACCGCCATCCTGGCATGACCCGGTCGCGCGTGAAGCGGCATTGGAAAAACAGTCCGAAGAACTGCGCGAGATGCTGCGCGTCACGTTTACCGATCTCTTTGCCTACTTGAACAAGTTGCCGGAATTGCTGGACAGCCTCAAAGCCGTACCCGCGTTCCTCGCTGACTACGAGTGGAGCAAGGGGGAGAAGGTCGCCTCGATCGGCTTTTGCATGGGGGGAGCATTGTCCGTCATGCTAGCCGCAGTCGAGCCCAAGCTTGCGGGAGCGGTGAATTACTACGGCCGCATGCCGGTGACCCAGGAGCAGGTAGAGGCGATTCAATGCCCGATCCAGGGGTTTTTTGGAGAGCTGGACCCGAAAATCACTTCGCTGGTTCCCGTTTTTGAAGAAGCCATGAAGCAGGCAAACAAAACGTTTACGTACAAGGTGTATGACGGTGCGCATCACGGATTTTTGAACGACACGCGTGGCGGCTATCATGTGGAAGCATCCCGTGATTCCTGGAAAGAAACAATAAACTTTTTTTATAAAGTTTTACAGTAAGAAAACGGAAGAGAAACCACCCTTTTATCAAGCTTTCTTCAATAATTATGGGGGTGGTTTTTCTTTTTGTGTGAATGATTGATGTACAAAGAATATTTTTACTATTTTAATGGTTTTCAATATTGACAAGGATGTGAATAAGCTTGTAACATATTGTTTATATGAAAAACGGTGTTTTTCATGCGAAACAAAACTTTGATTGTTACAAGGGGGCATCATCGTGAAAAAAGGTTTGGGTAAAATCGCGTTCATCTTGAGCCTGGCAGTCGGTTTAGCAGCCTGTGGATCGGGGCAGACCAACCAGCCAGCAGCACAACCAGCAGGAGAGCAAAAACCTGCTGAACAGACGGCATCAGCTGGAAACCAACCCGTAGAGATTAGATTGGGCGGCGGTTTTGCCTCTGAGGAACCTTTCTGGCTTATGCAGGTAGATCCTTCCTTAACACCTAATCAAGGAAAAAGCTACACCCTGAACATTACGCAATTCCGCGCCAACGCTGACCGACTGAACGCTTATCAAGCCAACCAGATCGATATTGCTTCCATCGGACAAGGGGCGACCATGCTGGCGGCTTCGCAGGGAATCCAGTTGAAAGTCATTGGTTCCGTGGTGAAAGATACGCCTGACAAGGGCTTCAACACCAAGTTCATGGCGCTGAAGGATTCCGGCATCAAGAGCATGGCTGACCTGAAAGGAAAAGTAATCGGGATTCCTGACTTCAAGGCTCCGACTGATTTGTGGGCGCGTGCAGCCGTTCGCTCCGCAGGCCTCGACCCGGACACGGATGTGAAATACGCGGTTATTCCGATTCCTTCCATGGGCGAAGCGGTAAAGTCGAAAAAAATCGATGTCGGGGTATTCCCGCAGCCGTTCTTTGAAACAGCCAATGCCAGCGGCGAGTTTGTCGAAGTGTTCAACTCCAAAACAGGTGTGAACGTCGAGGAAGACTTCCTGGTCATGATGGCAAACCCTGACTTTGTAACGAAAAACGAACAAGCAATCAAAGACTTCCTGAGTGATTTCACAAACACCGTCAAATATTACGAAGAAAACGGCGAAGAAGCTCGCCAAAAATTGATCGATGCAAAAAAAGTACAGGCTGATCCAGCCTTGTACGTGAAAATGACTGACAATAATCGCTCCGTAGACGGAACTGTAAACATCGAAGCATGGGGCAAAATCCAGGAAATGCTGGTAGCAGAAAAATGGTTGGACAAGCCAGTCGATCCGAATTCCATCATCGACATGTCTTATCTGCCTAAGTAAGCCATACTCGCAAAACATTGCGGCCCCTATTC
>DASQMM010000237.1:0-8870 GCA_035645495.1 Brevibacillus sp.
GCCGAGGATCGTTCCGCTCTCTTTGGTGGAAAACCAGGATTGGCGAACCTGCCGTTCATGGAAGTCGCGAATGTTGGCGGCTGCTTCTCTCAATGCCTCTTGCACATCCTTGGAAACAAGCGACTCCGCCTCTGCGAACTCCGCTTCACTCACGCGAAAATCGGCTAATGCCACACGGTCAAACTTCTCGGTATAGGAGCGCAGCGCCTGATCTCCCTGCTCTTTGACAGTGGCGAGGATTGCTCTGACCGTTTCTTGCTGCTCTTTCGTCCCCGAATCGACAGAGCGTTTGGCTTGGTATTGATCGGCTGGGATGATTCTCAGCATGTTGTTCACCCTTTTCTATCTGATTGAACGAGGAATAACCTCCATAAACTTCTGTGCAATATCGTCTACCGCCTCACTTTTCATCCGGTAGCTTGCGCGGTTGGCGATCAGCCTGGTCGTAATTTCACAGATATGCTCCAGCTCGATCAGCCCGTTTTCCCTCAAGGTACGGCCTGTGGAGACGATGTCGACGATGCGATCTGCTAGTCCGATCATCGGAGCCAGCTCGACCGATCCATTCAGCTTGATGACCTCCACCTGTTGCCCCTGCTCACGAAAATAGCGGGAAGCGATTTTCGGATACTTCGTGGCGACGCGCGGCGCCTCCGTCGGCTTCCAATCCGGCATGCCAGCCACCATCATTCGGCAGTAGCCAATTTGCAGATCCAGCAGCTCGTATACATCGCGCTCCTCTTCCAGCAGTACATCCTTGCCTACCACCCCGACATCCGCGACGCCGTACTCTACATAGGTCGGTACGTCCGTCGGCTTCGCCAGGATAAATTCCAACTGCGCGTTTTCCACGGGAATGACCAGCTTGCGTGAATCTTGCAATTCTGCCGTAACCTGCAAGCCTGCCTGTTGCAAAAAGTGGACGGCTTCCTCGAAGATGCGCCCTTTCGGCATTGCAATGGTCAGTTTTTGTGAACGGTCCAATGAGCTCATCTCCTACTCCCCTTTTTGCGTCATACAGATGATCTTGGCGTACACAGCCTTGTCACTGTCTGTTAGTTCGGATTCTTGTTCGATCAGTCTCGTCACGACCACCAGGCCATCCTCTCGGAGCAATTGCGCCTCCGCCAACGCTTCACGTCGTCGGTGTGCGGTATAGCACAGCAGGACTCGAGCAGGCGGCGGGCCTTCCATCTCTGGCGTGACCAGCAAAAGACGATCCATTTTGATCGCAAAGCCTGTGGCTGGCGCTGGCCGACCAAACTGGGCAACCAGATGATCGTAGCGTCCTCCTCCAAGCAGTGGTGAGCCCAGATCTGCTGCGTATCCTTCAAAGACAACACCTGTGTAGTAGTTCAGATTGCTGATCAAGTTGAAGTCAAGCAAAAGATCGTCCGTCACTCCGTACGCTTCCAATGCATCCCAGAGGGAAGCGACCGTCTCGACTGCTCTGCGTGCCTTGCCGTTTACCGTCAATTCCCGTGCCTCGTCGATTTTCCCCTTGCCGCCGCGCAGACGGAGCAGAGACTCCAATCGATGCTTCGACTCTCCCGGCAGCTCCAGGGATGTCAGCAGCTGCCGGTAGCCGACGAAATCCCGCTCGTACAAGAAGGTGCGGAATTGGCTTCTCACCTCTTCATCCGCGATCTCCTCCTCCAGCAAACCCTCGACGAAATCGACATGACCGATGGCGATTCGGAACGTCGCTACACCCGCCGCTCGCAGACAGAAGACAGCCAGGGCAATTGCTTCGGCATCCGCATCCTCCGAGGCATCGCCTATCAGTTCGATTCCCGTCTGAAAAAACTCCGCATTGCGACCCGCTTCCTTTTCCTGGGCCCGAAACACGTTGGCTTGGTAAAACAGACGGATTGGCAACGATACATCTTTATATAAAGAAGAAACCACCCGTGCGATCGGCGTTGTCATATCTGGCCGCAAAACGACGGTATGTCCTTGTTTGTCCAGCAGGCGAAACATTCGGTCGGTTACAATTGCGCTGGCAACACCGACAGTATCGTAATACTCCAGGGAGGGTGTGGAAATTTCCTCGTATCCCCAGGGTTCTATGCACTTCCGCAGCGCTCGTTCCAAATGCCGTTGTTTGGCCAGCGAATCTGGCAGTATATCCCGCATTCCCAACGGCTTTTCAAATCCCAACGGCTTTGACATCGTGATTCCCTCCTGCGCCCCTTTACTTTACTCTGCTAATATGGTAGCAAACTAAAGTGTTATGTAGAAGAGTATCACGGAATGTATGGATGGTCAACAGCGATACGAATAGTCAGAAAAGAGCAAAAAAGGGGTGACACTTTTACATGTCCCCCTGCTTTCACAATCATTCCATTTCCTTGCTTGCTGTACCCTCCCGGATGACCTGCATCGGATTGCCCCCGACAAAAGCGCCCGGTGCAACATTCTTGTGCACGACGGTCCCCGCAGCTACAATGGCCCCGTCCCCGATCGTCACACCGGGAAGAATCGTCGTATTGGCCCCGATCAGTACGTTATCGCCAATCCTAACCTCTCCGAGACGGTATTCGTCCACAAGGTATTCATGCGCCAGAATCGTCGTATTGTACCCGATGACGCAATTTCGCCCAATCTTGATCAATTCCGGAAACATGGTGTCCATCATGACCATCAACGCAATGGCGCTCTGCTCCCCGACCTCCATCCGCAAAAAGGTGCGATACAGCCAGTTCTTCCAGGACAAGAAGGGGGTGTATCTGGCCAATTGAATCACAGCAAAGCTTTTCATCACCTTCCAGAAGCTCACGGTCTTGTACATCTGCCACAACGGATTGGCGCCGTGAACGGGATAACGAGTGGTGTTTCTCATTTTGGCTTGTCCCCTTCTTCTTATTAGAGATCGGCTTCGGCATCCTCCAGAATTGCGTCGGATTGTTTACGTGAGAAGTGAACCGCTGCATTGTAGCCCATCCGCTTCAGACGGAAGTTCATCGCCGCTACTTCAATGATGACGGCGAGGTTTCGACCAGGTCGCACCGGAACGGTAATGATCGGAATCTCCATATCCATGATCTTGACTGTCTCTTCATCCAAGCCAAGCCGCTCGTACATCTTGTGCGGTTCCCACAGCTCCAGCTGCACGACCATCTCGATATTCTTCACATTGCGCACTGCCCCGGCGCCGAACATGGTCATAACATTGATGATGCCTACGCCGCGGATTTCCAGCAAATGCTGAATCAACTCCGGCGCACTGCCGCTCAATTGTCCGCCTTGGGTCTGCCGAATCTCTACCGCATCGTCTGCCACCAGGCGATGGCCGCGTTTGACCAATTCCAGGGCCGCTTCACTTTTTCCAATCCCGCTTGCGCCCATGATCAGGACACCGACCCCGTAGATATCCGTCAATACCCCGTGGATCGTGGTCGTCGGAGCCAGGCGGTTCTCCAAGTAGTTGGTCACTTTTCCCACCAGTGTGGTGGTCGCCAGCGGGGATTGCAGCACTGGAACATTGTACGCGTTTGAGACCTCGATCATCTCATCCGGTACAGGCAAATTGCGGGTTACGCAAAAACAAGGTGTCTGCCCCTGCATGAGAAAATTCATTCGTTCCAGCCGCTCTTCCCGCGACAAGGTTTTGTAAAAGGTAACCTCGGTCAATCCAAAGAGTTGTATCCGCTCTTCTGCATAATAGGAGTAGTAACCGGCTAATTGCAGCCCCGGACGACTTAGGTCCGTCACGGTTATTTCTCTTCCCAGTCCTTCTTCTCCGCTTAGTATATTCATGTTGAAATGATGGGCAAGATGACCCACATTTGTCTTCCGCATGAGGCTTCCCCCTAACACAAGGATTTTCATCCCCGTTCTTCCCTCTATTGTATCGAAAGGTGTGTAGCGGCGACAACCGTTCTCCCAGCTTCTTCTTGCAACACTTTGTTGTATCATTTACATTTTTCTTCTTATTTCATAAGATAGAAATGTTGTTACCTATTGTTTCATAGTTTTGCCACATGTTACACATAGATCAGTCTTTTGAATCTCGGACTGAAAGGAGGCATCATCTTGGACTTTATACTGCGATTCGTTCTTGTGGACGTACCGGAAGCCTTCTTATTGTTGACCATTGGTCTGGCGATGTTTAACCGTTCGATATTTGAGCATAAGAAGAAAGCTTTGCTGTTTGCCGTTCTCTTATCCGTATGTGGCGAGTTGTTAGCCTTCTATGAAGTTCCTTATCAACCCAAGGTTTTAACCATGTTCCTTTGCATGACCCTGATTTTCTACTTTTTGTACCAACCCGGTCTTCTCAGAGCCGTCTTCATGTCTACAGCAGGCTTAGGCTCCATGATTCTGGCAGAATTTATCCTGTTGATCATTTACAACAGTCAACAGATTTACTGGATGGACATCCTCTCGACAAACATGCTGATGGTCGTCGTACGGCTTCTCTATCTAGGGCTTTTACTGATCTGTGCGGTGATCCTGCGCCAGATAAAGTTTGATATTCGCCGCCTGTTTCCGAGAAATCGATATAACCGCTATCTTTTTCTGTTGATTTTGGTGGGAAGCATCGAATTTTTGCTGATTCTCTTTATGAATACATCCTTCTTTCTCAGAGAGAACAACTCGACGCTGGCACAACTCTACACCCCACACTTTCAGATGCTTTTTCAAATACTGATCCTGGTCTTATTTATCTTCATCGTCTTCTTATTCCGAATCTACCTGACCTTGACCATTCATCGCGTCGAAGAAGAGACGGGGACCCCTTATCTGAAAAGCATTCACGATATGTTGACTGCCATTCGTTCGATTAAGCATGATTCCTTAAATCATTACACTGCTATTAACGGCTTTTTGAAAAAAGGCTTGTACGATCTTGCCAAAGAGTATGTCGAGCAGCTTTTGCAAGAGATTTTGATCACAGAGAAGACAGTAGATTCCAGCTCCCATGTGCTGGGAGGAATCAAGAATCCCGCCGTCTCCTCCTTGCTTCAATCTAAAATGGCGTTATGTCTGGCAGAGCGTATTCCTTTGACCATGAATGTAACCACTGGAAATCAATTTTCTCATATCAAAACCTATGATGTAATCAAAATTTTGGGAAATCTTTTGGATAATGCCATTCGTGCCACTTCTTACGAGCTTGAGGAAAATCGCTACATACGGCTGGATTGGGGGCAATCCGAACGTGAACTCTTTCTTATCATTGAAAATAGCGGCCCCTGCATCCCCGAGGATAAGTTGAACGAAGTCTTTTCAATCGGATATACAACCAAGACAAACGGGCAAGGAGGTCTGGGTCTTTCGATCGTCAAATCTGTAACCGAGCGTTATGGAGGCAAAGTCAATGTCTATTCTGAAAATGGCATAACCCGTTTCCATGTTTCCTTTGCAACCCGATCGGATCGCGATTAGGAGGGATCATGATATGACATGGTCAGAGAAGATATCTTTACACCTAGCCAAAAAGATCAAAACGGAAGATTCTCCTTACTCGATTGGCCAGCTCGCTCACGGCATCGAGATCGTCCTTCTCAACATCATCAACGGCCTTGCTTTGCTCATCGTATCGGCCTTGTTGGGAATCATTGCAGAAGTATGCCTCGTTACTTTCCTGTTTTTCTTGCATCGCATGATTACGGGGGGCGTACATCTGCGAAGTCCCTGGACGTGCGCGATCGCTACCTTCTCTCTCATGAACGCCGGCGGATATCTTCTGAAGCATCTGCCGGTGATTCCTTCCCCTTACATATATCTACTGATTTTGGGAGCAATGGGTCTTGCATTCCTTATTAACTCCCGATATGCCCCTGCAAAACATACGTACGTTCCTGACCATCCTGAAATTCAAAAAAGGAATAGGAAGATTGTACTTTTTTTGCTTGGAGCCAGTTGTGCCTTGTCCCTCCTTTTGGTAGAATATGCTTATAGTCTAATAATTGCGAACATCATCGCTGTTTTGATGCAATCGGCTCTTTTGTTGCCTGGCTCGTTCCAACTTGTTGCCCGCATGGAAAATTTCTTTGAGAGGGTGGTTGAAAAATGAAAAAGGTACAAGCATTGTCCAATCATTTCTTTGCCCGTATTTCTTCTCTAAATCTATCGGGAGTCCTAAAGGTTGGCTTGATTTACGAACCAGTTCCTCCTCAAGTCCGAGAAAAACAGCTTTCTGAAGAAACGAAGAAATAGACGATAACCGTTAAAAACCCCGCCTATCCCCTCTACATGAGGGACAAGCGGGATTTTTTTATGATCACTTTTTCTTTCCAAGAATCAAATCAATCAGCCATCCAAAAAAGCTCATCAAGGCTGCCGCGACGATCACGGTGCCGAGATTACCTGGCCATGGGCCCAAGTCAAAGCCATCGATAAAAAAGGCTGTCAGGGCGAAGGTAGCGGCATTGATAATGAACCAGAACAAGCCCAAGGTCAGGATATGCAGCGGGAAGGTAAGCAGCATAAGCACCGGTCGGACCAAGGTATTCACGATCCCCAGCACCAAAGCCGCCCAAACCGCCACAGACAAGTTCGCGATGGTAATCGAATCAAACCAGGAGCTGATGTAAAAAAGAGCGGCGCCATTCAGAAAAAGCATGACTAACCACCGAAACATCCGCTTCCCTCCTCTCTTTGCGAGCCGTTCATTTAGCGTATGCCTCGCACTTCTTCTTCCCATTGTTCAAAAAACTTTGTCATAAAACGATGCCTTTCTTCGGCGATCTGGCGGGCTGTAGAGGTGTACAGCTTGTCTTTGATGCGCGATAGCTTCCATTCGTACTCTGTTCGCGGCGTATGCTGCTCCGGGTCCTTGGAGTCAATCGGCTGTCCCAACACTCCGGAATAAGCAAAAGCGCGGGCGACTCCAATCGCACCGATCGAATCCAGTTTGTCCGCATCAAAGAGTATTTTCTCTTCCAGCGCAGCGGGCGGGCGTTCTTTACGAAAACGGTGCGCGAGGATGGCAGCTTGAATCTGCGCGATCTGCCCTGGTTCCAGCCCTTCCTTCTGCAATAGTTCCTGGGCGTAGCGCGCGCTGATTTCGGCATGGCACTCCCCTGTTCTTCGCTCCTCTGCCCGTCCGATGTCGTGCAGCAAAGCAGCTAAACGGAGGACCGTCATTTGAGCCCCTTCCCCACGCCCGATGCGCTCACACATGCCGATGACCCGCAGGTTATGCCCCCAGTCATGTGCAGGGTCTTGACCGTCGAAGAAGCTTCTCGCCGTTTGAACCAGATCTGCTGGCAAATGGGACAAGGCTTCCGCTGCAAAGTCCATACGAGTGACCTCCTTATACGATTTTAGATGGACGGGAAAAAGGATATGACCGCTTGCGAATCACAAACGGCCATCACCATTACCCATTATTTCGAAATCAATTGCTCCATCCTCGCCTTCGTCCGTTCCCGATCACGTTCCAAAATCGGCTTCAGGTAGGTTCCTGTATAAGAGCCTTGCAGTTCGGACACCTGCTCCGGCGTGCCGGTTCCCACGATCTCACCGCCGCGGGTTCCTCCCTCAGGTCCCAGATCGATGATGTGGTCAACCGTTTTGATTACATCTAGATTATGCTCGATCACCAGCACGGTATCACCATTTTCGACCAATCGCTGCAAGACCTTGAGCAGGCGGTCAATATCATCGGTGTGCAAACCAGTCGTCGGCTCATCGAGAATGTACAATGTACGTCCCGTACTGCGGCGATACAGCTCCGAAGCCAGCTTGACACGCTGTGCCTCTCCGCCAGACAGGGTCGTCGCAGGCTGTCCCAGCTTCATGTAGCCAAGCCCGACATCGATGATTGTTTGCAGCTTCCGCTCAATTTTCGGCAGATTGCGGAAAAACTCCACCGCATCCTCGATCGTCATCTCCAGTACGTCTGCAATGCTTTTCCCCTTGTATTTCACGTCGAGCGTTTCTCGATTGTAGCGCTTCCCATGACATACCTCGCACGGAACGTAGACGTCCGGCAAGAAGTGCATTTCGATTTTGATAATCCCGTCCCCGCTGCACGCTTCGCAACGTCCGCCTTTGACGTTGAAGCTGAAACGGCCCTTTTTATATCCGCGCACCTTAGCCTCATTCGTGGAGGCGAAGAGATCGCGAATGTCATCGAACACGCCGGTATACGTGGCAGGATTGGAACGCGGCGTACGACCGATCGGAGACTGGTCGATGTTTACCACCTTGTCCAGATGCTCCAGTCCGGTAATGCGGCGATGCTCACCCGGTTTCACCTTGGCTCCATTCAGATCGCGCGCCAGGGTTTTTTGCAAAATTTCGTTGATAAGTGTGCTTTTCCCGGACCCGGAAACACCTGTAACAGCGACAAACAGGCCAAGCGGTATTTTTGCCGTTACATTTTTCAGGTTGTTTTCCTTGGCTCCCTCAATTTTGACCCATTTGTCACTTGGCACACGACGCTCCATAGGCACAGGAATAAACTTGCGCCCGCTCAGATAGGCGCCTGTAAGGGATGCCTCGCTTTGCATCAGTTCCTCTGGAGTCCCAGCCGCCACCACTTTTCCGCCGTGGATTCCTGCACCAGGTCCGATGTCGATGATGTAGTCGCAGGCCATCATGGTGTCCTCATCATGCTCGACGACGATCAAGGTATTGCCCAGCTTGGTCATATGCTCCAGCGTCTTGATCAGCCGCGCGTTGTCTCTTTGGTGCAGACCAATGCTCGGCTCATCCAGAATGTAGAGAACTCCCATCAGGCTGGAACCAATCTGCGTAGCAAGGCGAATCCGCTGCGCTTCTCCGCCTGAGAGCGTCCCGGCGGCACGGCTCAAGGTCAGATAATCAAGACCCACGTCAATCAAGAAGTGAAGACGTGCCCGGATTTCCTTGATGATCAGATTGGCGATATTTTCTTCCTTCTCAGTGAGGTCCAG
>DASQMM010000238.1:0-5871 GCA_035645495.1 Brevibacillus sp.
CGCATATTGCCGCGGCAACTTCTATGCTGGTAATCCTTTTCTCGGCAGTAGTCGGCTCCATCACAAACATTTCTCATGGTTATATCAACTGGATGTACGCCGCCATGCTGGGACCTGGAGCCTGGGTGGGTGGTCAATTAGGCGCCTTTGTGGCCAACAAGATGAAGGGAAGAACCATCGTCTTGCTGCTGCGGGTCCTCATTTTAGGGATTGCGGTCCAAATGATCGGAGAAACGATTTTTCGCTAATGGAAATAGAGGGGAGGGGAGATCGTGGCGGACATCTGTACCTTGCATTTGCTGCATACGAATGATCTGCACAGCCATTTCGCGAGCTTGCCTCGAATCGTCACCTGTCTTCGTACACATCGACAGACCTGGGAGCAGAACAATGAGCACGTCCTGACCGTCGATATCGGCGATCATCTGGACCGGATGAATATCATTACAGAGGCCAGCTTTGGCAAGGTAAATGTTGAGCTGATGAACCGAAGCGGCTACCAGTATGCGACCATCGGCAATAATGAAGGCATCACTTTGCCAAAAAAGCAGCTCAATCACCTGTACGAACATGCTGCTTTTACGGTCGTTGCAAGCAATTTGCTGGACCCGCCGGACGGTCGCCAGCCTGATTGGTCGGTGCCGTATGCCATCCATGAATGGGGGGATTTGCGCATTGCTTTGCTGGGGGCCACGATCCCATATCCGCATTCCTATCAGATGATGGGCTGGTCAAGCTTGGAACCAAAGCCCATACTCTCCGATCAGGTAGCGGCTCTGCGGGCACAGGTCGATGTGATCATCCTATTGTCCCACTTGGGTTATCAGGAGGATTGCCGGCTGGCGGAGGAGGTGGAGGGGATCGATGTCATTTTGGGAGCCCATACCCACCATCTTCTGGAGCAGGGAGTTCGAATCAGGAACACTTTGATTGCCCAGACCGGCCGTTTTGGACAATACGTCGGTCACGTCCGACTGGTCCTGGATCGAGAAAAGAAAACCGTGATGGAAGCGACTGCAGAGGTATTTCCGACAGAGCAGTACCCGGAGGATACGCAGATCAGCCAATATCTGCAAGAGGAGATGGAAGCTGCGGAAACCAGGCTGAATCGACCGATTGCCACGCTTGCCCACGACTTGCGGATCGACTGGGAGGAAGAGACGGCGTTCGGCTCCTTTTTGGCTGCAAGCATACGGGAAAAAACAGGCGCTGAGGTGGGACTGGCGAACGGCGGGCTGCTGCTGACCGATCTGAAGCAAGGCAGTCTGTCCCGGGCAGACCTGTTGCGCTGTGTGCCCCATCCATTGAATCTGTGCGCGATCACCTTGACGGGCGATCAGCTCACACAAGTCCTGGAACAAGCGATTCAGCCGCAGATTGTGAAGCGGGAACTGCGCGGCTGCGGTTTTCGAGGAAAAGTGGAGGGCTGGATGGGTGTCGACGGCCTACGCATTGAGTATGTAAAGGAAGAACATCCCCGCATCGTCTCCATCGAAGTGAACGGGCAGAAATTGGAGGGAAGCCGGAGGTATCGAGTGGGGACCGTAGATATGTTTATGTACAATCGTCTCTTTCCCGTGCTGCTGCAAGGAAGCGATGTCCAATTCTTTCTTCCGGTTCTGTTGCGTGAGCTCCTGGCCGAGACCCTGCAGAATGAGGAGATGATTGCACGTTCGTTTTCACGCAGATGGATTCCGGTAAGGGCAGGCTGAGCGAGTGCACAGGCGCCTCCCTTTTTACATAGGATATAACGCCGAGATAGGGCGATAGGAGGAGAGTGCGCGATGGTTGAAGTCCAACCTATTCATTTATCAGAAGGAACGGCGATCGCAATTACGGTGCATCTGCCCAAGACGACGCTGCTGGCAGTAACGACCGATAACGGGTATATTATGTGCGGGGCACTCGATGTCGGCTTGCTGAACGAACGGCTTGCCAAGCGAGAGATCGTAGCAGGGCGTGCTGTAGGAGTGAAGACCATTCAAGAATTGCTCGACGCGCCATTGGAATCGGTCACACGTACAGCAGAACAAATGGGGATTACGGTAGGGATGATCGGTCGAGATGCGATTGTCAAAATGCTGTAAGCCGTCCATATTATTGCCAAAAGCCTTTGTCAAAGATAGGTGACAAAGGCTTTTTTCCATTATATTGTGCATTTTTTCGTGCTGAAACCAGTCGAATCACGCTATAATGAGGTGGACGAAAAAGAGAGGCGATTATTGGAAAGATGAGACTGATATCCATACGAAAATGCCGTCCGGGTGATACGCTGGCCCGTTCTATATACACCGAGACCGGCATGGTACTCGTCGGGGCAGGTGTGGAACTGACGGAACGCATGCTGATGAGATTGAAAAACAAGAATATTACGAGCCTATACATACAAGACAAACGGACAGATGACATTCTCGTCGAAAGCGTACTTACGGAGCAGACGCGCAGGGAAGCGATGGCGATCATCCATGAAACCTTGTTTACAGTAGGGGAATCACCGCAAAAGTGGCAACAAATTTTTACTGATCGTTCATTTGGACGGCAACTTCGCCAAATCATGACGACAGTCGCAGATGAAATGAAGGGCTGCCGTTCAGCCTTGAATCTGATGGCGGATGCTTGTGCGTATGACAACTACATCTTTACCCATTCATTCAATGTCGCTTTGTACAGCACAGCACTGGCGATGAAAACAGACTTCACGGAAAAAGAAGTGCTGGAGATTGGAATCGGCGGACTACTCCACGATATTGGAAAAATGCATATCCCCGATGCGATCTTGAAAAAGCCTGGACGTTTGACGACAGAAGAATTTGATATGATGAAAAAGCATACCGAGATCGGTTTTGAATTGCTCCGCAAGCAAGAAGATATACCCTTGCTGGCAGCGCATTGTGCGTTCCAGCATCATGAACGCTGGGATGGATCAGGCTACCCGCGCCGGTTAAAGGGGGAGGAGATTCACCCCTATGGAAGATTGATGGCTGTGGCGGATGTCTTTGACGCACTCACGACACATCGAATCTATCGTGAGCCGATGCTGCCTCATGCAGCGATGGAGGTCTTGTACTCTGGAGCCGACCGGTTGTTTGATCATAACTATGTAGTGGCATTGCGGGATACAATCGCTCTCTATCCGCTGGGGTTGAGCGTGACATTGAATACAGGGGAGTCCGGCGTGGTGGTCGATGCCAACATCGGGCTACCTAGTCGCCCCATCATTCGCATTCTGATGAATGAAGCCGGAGAGCGGGTAGATGTACCCTACGAAGTGGATCTGTCCAAGAAGCTTCATCTGATGATTACTGCTTGTGATGAGCTGGTCTAGACGGATTACAGCCACTCTTTTTTCTTAAAAATAAGGTACATCGTGACGCCGATTGCCAACATAGAGCCGAGAACGATGTAGTAGCCGTAACGGGTATTCAGTTCGGGCATGTTTTCGAAATTCATGCCGTAGATGCCGGTCACGATCGTCAAGGGCATGAAGATCGTGGTCAAGGCAGTAAACACGCGCATGATGTCATTGGCACGTCCGGCCAGGGATGCCTGGTAGGCTTCACGCAAGTTGCCGATCAGGTCGCGAAATGTATCAAAGCTCTCCGCGACCTTTACAGCATCCTCTACAATGTCGCCGAAGTACTTCCGTAAGTAAGGCTCGATGAGCGGAAGTTCTTTTTTATGCAGTGCGTCAATCAGATCTCGTTGCGGCATCAGCATTTTACGTGCATATAAAATTTCACTACGCAAACCGATGATTTGTTCGAGATGGGATTTTCGCGTATTCATCAATATTTCTTCTTCCAATTTTTCAATCATATCTTCAATATCTTCAATCACATCAAAATAGCGATCCACGACCTGATCAATCAGTTGGTAGAGCAATTCTGCGGGGCGATTCAATTCTTTTTCCCGGATCAAGGTAAGGAGTTGGTCGAACTCCGGCGCTTCCTGCTTCGTCACGGTAATAATCGTGTGGCTGCCCAAAAACAGGTTGATTTCACGCAAGAAAATATCATGATTCTGGAACGTAATTCCGTTTATGACCAGAAAGTAATGGTCATCATAGATTTGCAGCTTGGGACGCTGTTCCTCCTCGTCGATGCAATCCTCGACGGCCAGATGGTGCAATCCGAACAAAGGTTGCAGATCGGATAGATCGAAGGGGGTAGCGTCAATCCAGTAGAACCCGTTATCTGGCGGGGCAACTGTCTGTTCGAGCTCATCGAGCGGTGTTATGAGTCCGTTTTGGATCAACAGTATCTTCATGGTCATTCTCCTGCAGGTAGTGGTTGGGTATCCCAAATCAGTCATACTTTCTCCGCATTTTACCATATCATACGGCTCTTCTGCTCGGGCAGACCGATCCTAAGTTCTTCACATTACTGTTTCCTAGTATGTTTACAGGTCCTTAGATCCAGTATATAATTCATAGAATTGGTAATTATCTTTACATTCTTGCAATAAAAGGAGTACATCCCATGAGTACAAGTCCGTTTTCCAGCATGTTCAGATTAAAAGGAAAATCGAAAAATGAGTCCTTTTTTGGGGAATTGAGGGAACGGGGGGAAGTGAACATCGCTCCTGGTTCGCTTTTATCTAGACAATTGGCGCAAATCCATTTGACGGAAGAAGATCTGACGATTGCAAAAGCGATTCAACCCATTGTCATTCAAAATATAGACAAAATTGTAGACTGTTTTTACGAGAATATTGCACGTGAAGAGCTGCTTATGGCGATCATTGACAAGAACAGCACCATTGAGCGGTTGAAGCAGACACTGAATCGGCATATCACCGAAATGTTCAGCGGCAAGATAGACAGTGAATATATTGCCCAACGAAGCCGTATCGCCGTTATTCACATGCGGATCGGCCTGGAGCCGAAGTGGTATATGTGCGCCTTCCAAAATTTGCTGGTCTCGATCATCGGGCTTTTGGATGAAGCCATTCCGGATAAGCGTGAATTCGTCACGGCGCTGGAAGTAGTCACGAAACTGCTTAACATCGAACAGCAGATCGTTCTGGAAGAGTACGAGAACGAACATGAACGCGTCCGCCAAATGGAGCAGAAGAAAAAAGATGAACTGCGTGTCTCTCTCGCCAACTCCGCTCATGAGCTCGCGGCAGTGGCGGAGGAAAACAGCGCGTCTGTGCAGCAGTTGACGGAACAGTCTCGCGAGGTGATGCGCTTTGCCGAAAATGGGACAGGCTTCTCTGCCAAAGCTCAGCAGCTTTCCCAGGAAGGGAAGGAGAAGCTGGAGAATCAACAGGAGCAGATGAATCTGATCCAGGGCAGCGTGCATCAAATCGCGGAGGAAATGAACATGCTCGAAGACACCGCGGAGAAGATCCGCGGCATTGTCGACGTCGTGACGGCAATCGCTGAGCAGACCAATCTCCTTGCCTTGAACGCTGCTATTGAAGCAGCGCGGGCGGGAGAGCAGGGGCGTGGTTTTGCTGTCGTCGCCGATGAAGTGCGCAAGCTGGCGGAGCAGACCAAACAATCGGTGTCCGGCGTCCGGGAACTGATCGAAAAAACCAATCAACAGACCATTGTACTGTCCAAAGTCGTCGGAGAGATCCGGAATCTTGTCCACTCCAGCACAGCGATGACAAAAGAGACCAATGCTTTCTTTGAAGGGATTATCAGCGCCGTATCGGACAGCAAGGAACAGAGCACCCGCATTCAACGCGAACTGGAAAGCTTCTTCCGCGTCATGGAGGACATGAATGAAGCCGTGGCGCAGGTAGCTTCATCCGCCGACGAGCTGTCTGACATTACGGAGAACCTATAACTGGGATGGATCGAACAGAGAAACGAAGGTTTCTCTGTTTTTTTATATCTGTTTGAAAGTCCTCATGATAAACCCA
>DASQMM010000239.1:0-22642 GCA_035645495.1 Brevibacillus sp.
CCAAATAGAGTCCCTGAGTAGCCGCCACTATTATAGGAAAGTGAACTCGGCAAGTTATTGGAACTGCTAGTGCGAGAATCTGTAACCGTTTTAGAATCCGCAGGTGTGTAACTACCACCTGTCTGAACTCTTCTTGTATAAACCCCATTCGTTAACGTAAACGAAATTGTATTCCCATTGACCGTGTAAGTAACTCTCCCTGTATTCACCCTGACACTTACCACAGTTTTCAACCCAGGTATTGTTAAAGTCTGATTTTGTGATACTTGTGTACTTTCTGGAAATGTATTTGTCCTAACAGCCAAGTCCAACACCTACTTTTAATATATTTCTTTCCCCATATTTGCACTCCCCATCACCTCACCACCAACCTCCCATTCCTCTCATCAAACCACCCCTCGGACACCCGCAGGCCCTCCAACGTATTCAACGTAATTACAAACCGGTTATCCCGGAAATCGTTGGTCAGCGCATCCTCCAGCGCCTTGATCCGCGTCTCGGCGTTAGCGAGCCTCGGCTTCAGGTTTTCCAGCGCCAAATGCGCGTCCAAAATCCCCTGCTCCCAACGGTTGATGTTATCCTCCGTAACAGGCGTATCATAGGTCCAATCCGTCTTCGCCTGGTAGCTCATCTATTCTCCCCCTTTCACTTGCACGACGAAGGTGACGGTAAGAAACTGCGCGCCATTGCTGAGGATGTGTACGCTCTTTTCTGCCACCACTACCCCGCTCTCCGTCAGCAGCTTGAGCCGGGTAATCTCCGGTACGGAATCCACATGCCGTGCCTGGACCTGCAAGGCGATGCCCTGCTGAAACCCGATAATCGGATGGGAGGAAATCACGGAACCCTGCAAGGGAACGGACACCTCGTCATTGATCAACAGACTGCCGCCCTGCAGCCGCTCGAGCAAATCATTCCGCGCCATCGTCAAGTAATCCTGGTGCATCATACAGGCACCTCCTCGTTCCATTTGATGGGCGTCATTCCCGCACGAAATTCTCCTGCGGCATGGTACGCCCTTTTGCCAACAAACCAGGAGCCAGTAAACGTCAGCACTTCTCCGTTCACTGGCTCCAGCACTACGCCATTGCAATGCACCGGGCGTATCTTCTCCACGGACAAAACCGCGTGAGCTGAATCAAAGCGATCCTCGGCTGGGTAGACGTAGCGGATGACCTTCTGCGCAAAGTCTTCTACCATCTCTACCTGTTTGCTCTCCGATGCAGACAGCCCGATGGCACGCAACACGCTCGGCGTAAAGCCCAGATACGCCCAGTGCTGCCTTTGTAGATTTTTTCGCCGCTCTTCCAGGCTGGATGTCTGCTTTTTGCCGAAATAGATCCAGTCCCAATAATCCAATCCCCACGTCGCGGAAAAAGGAATAAATTGCTCCAGCAGTTCCCGGCGCTTTTCCGCAAAATGGACGACTGGAGTTGCAGCACCTGCAAAATGGTACTCGGCTACCTTGTTTTCATACCAATAGGGTGGAAGCACCTCCTTGTACCGATCCAAAATCATGTCGTCACCACCAGACGAAGAATGGAGACAGCATCTCCTTCCACGATCACGTTGCTGGTTCCGCCATTCAAGGTGTACTGGGTAAAGTCCTCGACGCCATTCACAAAGAAGAGCGATCCGATCTGCTGGTACACAATCGTCGAACGCCCTTTTAAATAAGTGGTGATTTGTTTCGTAATCTCCTCTTTCACGGTCGCCAGGACAGCATCTTTCCCCAACACCAACTGGACGGCGATCTCTACCTCGAAAATGTTGGCGGGCAGCACTTTCAAATCATGGAGCGCCCTTCGCTTCTCGGAAAGCTCCTTCTCAACCTGTTCAGCCAACTCCAGGCTGGCAGGCTGTCCATTTACATCCGTAATGTAGACATCGATGGAGAGATCATTGCGCGCCTTCTCGATGGCGACAGCTCCGCCGACTCCGTTGATATCCCGCGCCCAGCGCTCATAGTCACCTCTGCGACCGTCCCCTTCTTCGGTTCGAGCCCGCTCCAACAGGCGACTGCGGAAGGCGTCATTCTCCTCGCCATCGTTGCGCTTCAATCCAAAGAACAATCCATGCGCATCCAGAAACTCATCATCTGCCCATGGAAGAAATCCTTGCAAAAAGGCGTACTCCAGAAGCTGCTGCTGTTCACTGATCTCCTGCGCCAACGGATAGAGCAAATCGTAGAAGATCTCCCCTTCCTCCGTCGCAGGCGGCGTGTCGCCCTGCTGCTCAGCCAGCAAGGCCATCCGATTTGCCATCCGCTGATAAATCTGATCTGCCGTCTCCCGCAAAATGGGCATGTCCGGCCTTTTTAACGTTGCCATGCATCCACCTCCGATCTCGTGCTGCCTCTGCTCCCGGTCAATTCCAGCGAAAACAAGATTCTCTTATCCTGCACCTGAATATCGAGCACCTGCGCCCGCTCAATCTCGCTGTGGGCTTCCAGCGCCTCTTCTGCCTGCGCCCGGATGACAGCAAGCGATATGCCCGACTTGAGCCTGCCGATCTCCGAGAGAAAATCGACGCCGATCCGCTCCGAATAGATGGCGTAGCGAAAACGGCGCGTATTCAGCAGCTTTTTCGCGATCTCTTCCAAATACTCCGCGTACGTCGTGGTGCGTAAATATCGCCCATCCGGTCCTTGTCTCATCTGTCTGGTCTGCCAGTCAAAGCGATAGGTCCAGGGAATCGGGCGTTCTGTACCCAGCATCAGGGAGGATTCACTGCCACTCAGTTCGGGAAACATCACTCCACCACCCCGCACAGCAAATATTGACCGTTGGTGCAGCGCAACAAGGCTACCTTCCTGCCAATATCCTCGACACGCAGATTGGCGGAGCGCAATACCTCCAGCTCATAGGCTTCCAAGGGCGTCGGATCTTCGTCCAGCTTTACCGAGAGCGGCGTAATGGACAACAGCACACCGAACTCGCCCTGCGTGTCCGTCATGCCCTCCTGTGCCGCTTGTCGCAATCTCGCAAGTACCGAATACATCTCCTTACCCCCTCCTTTCCAACTGCAAGTCCACGGTATAATACCCGCCCTTCCAGCGTGTGTTGCTATTCGTGACAATCCAGTCCGTGACGCTCACGTTGTCTTTCTCCAGAATTCGGATCAGCCAGCCGGCCCGCAATCTGGCAGCCTGGTCGTCCTGATGCCTGACCGTAATGGAGCGGGTGCGCGGGATCTTCGACAGCTCTGACAATTGCTTGGCTGCAAGAGAGGCGAGATTTTTTTCTTCACCTGCATCGATGACCTTTTGCATCCGTCCGATCTGTTTGATCAGGCTCTCGTTATCCTTGGACACACTGCCTGCCAGCTTTTCCTCTTTATAACGCTCCACTGTTACCACCGTGTATACGTCCTCAATGCTCTCGCCCGTTGAGCTGCTCTCCAGCATGCTGGCCTGAAACATCGGGATGATGCTGTTCCCGCCTTCGGGCAGCACCGTCAGCTTGTCTCGTTGATGGGAGACGAAATAGCGCACGCCTGTTTTGTCATACGCCTGTTCCGTCAGCATCGAAAACAAGGCGGTATACGACTGCGGCATGATCCGCTCCTTGACAGTGAAGCCAAAGGATGGGCAGGCAAACTGAATTCCCGCTGCACGTATGATCCGCCCCAGTTCTGCTCCGGCATCCCCGTCCAGCTTGGTACGAGTGATCTCATTTTTTTGCAGGTACCAGCTCAGCTCATAGGCTGTGACAGTCAGATCACCCGTCTTGTCGTCACGTTTTGGATTGACCAGAGGGCCGTGGAAGAACTGTTCGGACTCCTTCAACGAATCGCCTGCGAACAGCATCAAAAAACCCGCCGATTGCAGCGGCGGGGCGGCTTGTACCTTGACTTCGCAGTGTTGACTGATCTGACCACGCGACGATGACCAGGAGAGGTCTATTACCGATGAGGTCAGATCGTATCGGGTCGCTTCCTTGCCGTAGATGACTTTCATCCGATCCTCTCCTTACGTCCCAATGACCCTATTGACACTGGCCAGCTTCCGGTCGATTGCGATTCGATTGGCAGCCTGTTGTTGCTCTGTCGTTGTTTTCGAAACAGGCTTTTTCGCTTTTTTCCCACTCGTATTGGGACGGGCCGCCTGCTGCTTCACAACTACTGCACTAGGCGTAAGCAGCTGCGTCTGATTGGTCCAGCTCAAAAATTCATCCTTCACAAACAAAGGCAACTCGATGGAACCGTGGTAATCCACCTGTTTTCCAGAAAATTTTCCGTCACAAGGCCCGATCAGGACATTCCAGGCCAGATCAAGCTCGTCAATCGTCAGCAGCACCTCTGATCCGGTGAGCCGTTCCAGCCCAGCCAGCCACTGGCGAGGTCCTTGGTAGCCTTGAACCTCGATATAATGGGCTTCCGGATTGCCAGGCAGAAAAAAATCAAACGAAATCGCTTTGGGGCGTCTGCCAGCAATGCGGGTGTTGCTCGCCAACGTAATAGAGGTGGTATTCTCCGTATCGTTGCCAAACCCGCGAAACTGGATTTCCGCAGGTGTGACGGGAAAAGTCAGCGTATACCTTCCTTGCATCCTGATCATGTCGCTACTCCTCCCCGCGTTTCCAGCGAATCCAGCAGTGCTTTTTCGATGATCAACTTGATCCGTTGCCCGACAGACGGGTCATTCAGCATGTTCAACATCGTCGGGATATCTTGCAGCACGCCCTCCACATGCAACGGAACCGAAATTTGCGGGATCGTCAAAGAGATGGCGCCAGCCTTTTCAGGCATACCCGATACAGGTGCTCCGACAGGCGCAGGCGGTCCCAACGGTACAGGAGACATATGCTGCTCCGGCGGTGGTGTCGAAGCAGGTTTTTCCTCGCCCTGCCACCAGTCCTTCACCTTGTCAAAAAGCATGCCGCCAACCTCTGCACCGCCGATTCCGCCGAGAATTCCGCCCACTGCTCCTCCGACCACCGTACCGACAACCGGTATGACCGAACCAACTGTCGCTCCCAATGCTGCTCCTGCGGCCGCTCCTCCCCAACCGCCTAGCGCTTCTGCACCGATGCGGGCTGCGGTTTCCAGCTTGTTGTCCGACTGCGCAATATCGGCAGCTCCCATAAACGTGCGCAAGACGGGGATCTTGCGGAGGAGAGAACTGCTTCCTGCTAGTTTCAAGCTGGGTAGATGGTTTGGCGCGTTGGAAGCTGAGATTGGAGAAGAACCAATAAAAGAATGGCGATCTAAACCCGATGGCTTGGACGACATGCCTATCATATCCATGATATGCTTCGTCACTGAATTGTTTTTCAAATTCTGCCCAAGATTCTTCAGCCAAGATCCTTTAGACGTGTGTGAAGTTTTCTTGTTGCCTTGGTTGTTTTGATTCCTATATTTCCTTCTTCTTTGTCTGTTCCCACCTTTCATATTTCCCGTGGGTGTGCAAGGAACACATGCTGGTGCTGTGGTAGCAGCCCCTTCCCCTCCGAATAGTTGCTTAATTTCGGAAGCAAAACGAATGATTTTGAAAACAGCCAAACCTAGTATTGCTTTACCCGCTTCAATTTCCAAAAAAGTTCTCGCCCATTGCGGAAGCCCATTTAGCGTTTCAGCTAATGTCTTAAATCCTTCGATCATAGGCTTCAGCACAGGCAAAACATCGCGCGCCACAGTCATCCCTAGTTCCATGAAAGCCTGCCTCGCATCTTTTTGCGCTTGCTGAAATTCCAGGAAGGGGTTGTGCTCCATAGCCCGATTATAGGCGGTACTTGCCTCATTCCCGACCTGTGTACGGATTTCGCCCGAGGCGACTTTTTCTGCAGTCTGCTTGATCTGTTCTGTAGATGTCTCCGTCTTAACGCCCGTGATTCCTTGCTTGTCCAGCTCGACTACTAGCGTCGCCAATTTCTCAGGACTGTCAAGCTTCAAATCGTTTTCCTTGCTGTAAGCGATAATTGCTTCCAATTCCTTGCCGCTGAACGCTTGCAGGGAGTTGTTCATGAATTGAATGGAGTCCGCCAGTAGCTCTGCGTCCTTACTACCCGTCAACTGGCTCATGGTGTTCATCATGCTCAACAGTTCCTTCGGTGCGACCGAGGTGGTCACCCCTAGCTGCGCCGCCTGCTTGGCAAAAGCCTTGGCCTCTTCAGGATCCTGCTGAAGCTGTTCACTCGCAGAAATTAGTTTCATCGCATCCGTGCTTTGCAGATACGGATTGATTTTCACGATCTCGCGGGTCATCTCGTCAAATGCCTGTATCTGTTGATCCGTTTTTCCTTTTGCCGCATATAAGGCACGCTCTCGGAAAGCTTCCTGCATTTCTTTGTTCAAATCTTTGAAATCGCTACCAATCGAAATGGTAACGACGGAGTTGAAATCGTTGACCAATTTTTTGGTTGCCTCTAATGCCTTATCAACCTTGCCAACAATCTCCATAGCCTGTGCTTGCTTGTCCACATCCTTGAGCTCTGCTTTGATCATCCTCAATTCCTCGTTTGCTTTTTTTTCCACTCCAAGCAGAGGACTGAAATTTTTCTGCATAATCATGCTGAGTCCGACATTGAGGGTTTGCGTCTTCTCCTTCATATGTTCCACGAAGTAGTTAGCTTGTCTGGTACCTTCAGCAAATAGTTTGCCGATAAGCTGATTTTGTTCTCGAAACATCCCTATCGTAAGCATCTCTCTCACCTCCTTTGTTGTTACCTGCTTCCCACCCCTCGGGATGGAGGGAGAAGCTTACAGCCCTCCCTTCTCCCGCTCTTCCCACTCGATGAGCTGGCAAGCAAACAGAAACAGCTTTTGCTTGTACCGATCTACTTCATATTCCAGCAGATCCGACGGTCGGCCCCGCCCCATCAGAAAGGCGCGGCAGATATGCCAGGCTTCCCCGTCAGATCGGATCAGTTTTTTGCTTCTTCAATCGCTTCTTCTTCCGTCACACCTGCGTTGACTTCACGCACAGCGGTTAAAAGCTTGGTGTAGCCATCGGGATTGTCCCGGAACAGCTTTTCCACCAGCTCGTACTTGGTTCCGGCCTTGTACGCCTTTTTCAGTTCCTCCTGATTCCAGGGAAAATCATGCTCTGTCGCTTTGACGAGGCGAGCGTCATTGTAGAGGAACCAGTCTGTCTTGTCCCCCTTGTCGGCGATTTTCTCGCACTCGCGCAATTCTGTCAGATTCAACTGCCGGACCTTCCATTCGTCTCCGTCAATCATCACGGTGATCTCTTTTCGCGGCGCTTGCTCATTCGCCTTCGCCAGGTATTTTTGCAGCTTGCTCAAGATAATCCCTCCTATTCGCTGTACTCAGGCAGCTCGTCCAGATAATCCGGCTTGTCGTTGGACATGCCTTTCAGGTCGTAAGTGGCGTGATCCGTACCATCTGCCTTCGCTTCCCACAGGGTGATCTCTTCGGGATTCAGCACGATATTGGAGATGCGGACACGCTCGACATTGCCTGCTTCCTTGTCTACTGTCTCGCCAATTAAAAACGGCAATACAGGCGTTTTCCCATTTGTCAGCTGCTCTACGCAGTAGTATTTCAGTGCGGCATTAGTTGCGGTGATTTTCAGCGTAACCTCGACATGCCAGTCGTTGATGGTCTGGATTTTCCCCTTCTGCAAGCGGTTCGTATCGCCGTACTCGACTTTCAGGGTCATTTTCCCTTCCAGTGTTCCGTAGATCGGGTCCCCATTCTCATTGTAAATTTGGCAGTTCTTCAGTTTGATATCGCGTGCAATCGCCATTTACAGCACCTCCCAATCGATAATGAAGTATTCAATCGCATCCAGCGGTTTCGCAGAAAGCAGGAAGCCTCGGCGATCACCGGAGCCGTCTTTCTTGTCCGTAAAGCTCCAGCCGCTGTCAATCGCTCCCTGCTGCTCGCGTACGGTCAGGTATGCATGAGCGGCTGAGACGAAGACCGCACCGCCCAGATCATTGTTGCTGAGCTTCCCTTTGTACTTCTTGCCGACGCTGTTGATGTCGTTGACGATTTGGTCCAACGTCATGCTGACGCGGATTTTGCCATAGTCCTCGCGCTCATTTGTTCCCAAGGTAGACAAGGTGTTGACCGCGCTCTCCACGATATACACGCTGCCGTCCCGTGTAGCAATCAGCGTACCGCTGCCAAGCGCTTGCAGGATCTCGGTGTGGCCCCAATCCTTGTGCGCTTTTTTCAGGGGAACGACTACAGCCGTCAGCGATTCATGCGCTGGAGTTGCGGCAATCATCCCGGCTACCCACGCCGCCCACTCCAGGCTGCTGTAGGTTTTCCCGTTGTTGTGCTGGCCCGCAATGGCGTTGTTGACGACATAACGCGCGTTTTGCGCAACGGAGCGCTCCACATGCTTGGACATGTCCGCATCGTTCTCAGCCGCACCGCCGATCACGAGAGTGCCGAGCTTTTTGCTTTGCGTCCGGCGACCATTCATGAATTGCTTGGCTGCAGCCTGGATGGAGGCATCCGGGAACGGCAGATACATGGTGTCGAAGTCAGCTCCGGAGACAGACGCGAACAGTTTGGTCGAATCTGCCGAGGTCAATGGCGCATTGCCGCTCACCCCTCCGGTCAAAGCGACCTGCTGTACGCGAGCAATCGGAGTCTCGCCTAGCTTTTTCACGCGGACATAGATGGATTGACTGGTCTTGTTCTCCAGCTCAGCCGCATCGGCAAACGAGAATTTCTCAGTCGAGAGCGGCCCTGCCACCTGCAGTTCGTCTTTGCCCGGCTCTGCCGTCGAGGCTTGAATGGTCACGAGCAAATCATTTCCGCGCAATCCCGGATAAAGGGCCTCAATGCGGATCGAATCTGCCTGCTCATAAGCGGCCGCTGCGGCTGCTCCGTTCGTGATGCGATACCCGAGAATTGTCGCCCCTCCTTCGGCTGCCAGCTCTACCGTATCCACCTCGCCAAAGGTTGCTTGCATGCGCTCGTCGAAACTGGACATCGTCACCAGCGCGTCTGGCGCTCCCCACTCGGCTTGGTACGGAACCAGCACCACACCGCTTTTGGGCAATACCCGCTCTTTTGCTTTGGCAATCAATTCGACTGTTACTCCTGGACGTTCACGTTGGATTGTCATTCTTATACACCGCCTCTGTATGTGTTTAGTTTTCTTTTAACCATGCCTTCTGTCAGTTGCTGTTCGGCCGCTTCCTGAAAAAGAGCGCCCGCTACCTCGAAGCTCTCGGCTCCCAGAGTAAAGGCGCTCTTGATCCACTCTTGCTTGCTTTTCGTCTGCTCAGCAGCCACTTCTTGCTTGGCTTTACGGGCCACTACGACCACTCCCCCTCGATCTCGAATGTGTTGATTTTGGCTTCGGGCTGTTTTGGAACCGCCACGTGGTAGGTAAAGCGGAATGTGATCTCCGTCCGATCCCTGCGGTCGTTCCAGATCCGAAACGTCGAGCTGTCAATGTCGATGAGAAGATCACTACTCTGTCCGCGGAAGCTGTACCCCTTTTGGCGCAAAAGCCTTCTCAGCGGTTCGGCGGACAGCGGCTGGTAAAAGCCTTCGACCAGCGGGTAATGCAGGACGAGTCCCGCATCCGCCACGGCTGTGTACGAGGTGAGGGATTTCGCCTTTTCGCTCACACCCTGTGCCGTCACGAAAATGATCGGAGATGTAAAGATGCCGGACATCCACTGATCCAGGTTGACCAGTGTCTCCAGCTGCGGATACGCTTCTCTCACCAACTCGACCAGCACGGCTCGTTCACGTTCCATCCCGCCACCCCCTTTGCCGCCTCAGCCAATCGCTACCCTTTTTCGGCGACCCTCTCCCTTGCTGGACAAGGATCATTCCTCCATGATGCATCTTGACCTCCTCCCCTCAACACGTATGATTCTCTCTATGACGAGCAGCGCCCGTCGAGCAAAGAGCGAGTGGACCCAAGCCTTGAACTCGCTTTTGTGTATGTCTGGCGCTGTTCGCCTTTTTTTCCCTGCTCGACGGGTGCCGCTATTTCACCTGTCTCTTCCTGACACAAGGCATTCTCACGCACAGCACGCGCTGTTCGAGAACTTGCGCCCAGACGCATCCATGGCACTTGTGTGTTTTGGGAAGCTTGGCAAAAAAGGTTTTTCTGGTCACGCTTCTGTGTTTGTTCACTTTCTTCACCTCCGTTTTGCAATCTAAGCGTCCATCGACATTTCAGGGAAATGAAAAAGCCACCCGGATGCTCGGATGGCTTTAGGAACGCTTTGTTGTTCCCCTCTGATTTCTTTCGCTTGGCTCAAGTATAACCCGCCCAGAAGAAAAAACGGGAAAATGAACGGTTATGTAAAGTTCTGTAAAGGATTGTCTACCTGCCTTTGATCAAAATCCCGCGCCCTGCATAAAAGCGGGAAAAATCACCTAGGCTCATGCGAACATTTTCCTGCGACTGCGGCGTATCCCCGGACGGATTGTGAAAAAGAAGCTCCCGGGTCTGCTCGTCCTTCCCAAACACATAGACCAGATGCCCGCCTTGCTTGGGCGGTACGGCATCAGGCTTGCGGATGCTCGGATGGACAGATGCGATATACACGTATCCTCGGTCGAGCAGATCGTAAATCTCTTCGATCGGGGTGTGCTCCTTCAGCTCGGCCTGAAGGGAAAACCGTTCCAAAACGAATGAGACAAACGGGCGGTAGATCAAGCCTTTGATCGTTCCATCTTCATGGACTACGTATCCCCCGTACTCTCGACATTGCTTCGTCAGGTCCATCGTGGGAATCATTCGATCCTGCAAATGGGCCAAGGCCATTTTCAAACAAGCCATCCCGCAAATATGATCGCACCACTGCGCGTATTCCGCCTGATCGGATGCGCCCGACAGCTCCCACAGAGGGTCGTCAGCCGGACTCCTTTTTCCCGTTATAAAGTCGCCAATCAACGCTCGTGACTCAAACTGACCAAAATAGGGTACTTCCCCCATGCTCTCTACCTCCATCCGGCTCATTTCTCCCTATAAAGGTAACACATTTCGGAGTACCCTATCTTCTCATTCCTGTTTTACGTCTCCGTGATCGTTCCGCCATTTACATGCAATACCTGCCCGGACACATACCCGGAATCGTCAGACGCCAAATACACATAAGTAGGAGCAAGTTCAAACGGCTGTCCTGCTCTGAGCATCGGCGTGTCCGTTCCAAAGGTCGTCACATACTCCGCTGAAAAGCTGGATACGATCAGCGGGGTCCAAATCGGCCCCGGCGCTACCGCATTTACCCGGATTCCACGGTCCTTGAGTTGGAGAGACAGGGAACGCGTGAAGGACACAATGGCTCCTTTCGTCGAGGAATAATCCAGGAGCAACGGCTCTCCCTGATAGGCTGTGACGGAGGTAGTGCTGATGATCGAGCTGCCGGGTTGCAGAAAAGGCAGGGCTGCCTTCGTCAAGAAAAAGTGGGGATAAAGATTGGTTCGGAAGGTATCCTCCAACTGCTCCCTGCTGATGTCAAGGATACTGTGCTGAGGGAATTGGACAGCCTGATTGAGTACCAGTACATCCAGCTTGCCAAAAAAGGAAATCGTCTGGTTCACTACTTCCTGACACCATGCTTCCTCCCGCAAGTCCCCCGGCAGCAAGAGGCAGCGACGTCCGTATCCCTCGATGACTCTTCTAGTTTCCTCCGCGTCCCCATGCTCGTCAAGATAGGGTATCGCGACATCGGCTCCTTCCTTGGCAAAGGCGACAGCGGCTGCCCTCCCAATCCCGCTGTCGCCTCCCGTGATCATCGCAATTTTTCCCAGCAGCTTCCCGCTTCCCATATAAGCAGGATTGTCGTAGATCGGGCGAGGAACCATCAGGTATTCCATCCCTGGCTGACGATCCTGATGCTGCGGCGGAAATGTGATCGGCGTCTCCTCACATGTCGTTTTCGAACTGTAATACGGGTACATCGGGTACATAGCGAATCCCCCTCTCGAAATCGATACCATTAGGTTATGCGCCTATGCGAAAGGGGTTCTCTAGCTATCTACCTTTCTGCGCGAAAGTTCTTGCCGAGAGCTTGCCCGAGCCCATAATAGTGGCGGAAGTTGTAGAGAAGCGGGCTCCACTTCGCCGGATCGATATGATGCTCGCCCAACACAATGCCTTCATGTGCATGGACTTGAAGCACTTCCGTCTCTACGACTGCGAATTCCGGAGAGTGGTCCGGAACGCGAATATGCTTGACGACAGCTTCCAATTGCAACGGGCACTCGAGGATGCGCGAAGGCTTGACGCTTACAGATTCTGTCGGAGTAAAACCGCTAACTTCGAATTTGTCCTTTTGATAGGAATACCCCATGCTTTGCTTGAATTCCGACACCGGGTCCTTGCCGGTATAGGGAGCCAGCCGCTCTACCTGCTCCCACAGACTGGGGTCCGGGAGATTCAGCACGCACTCCCCATGCCGCATGAGATTTTCCAAGGCTTTCCCGCCCGCTCCCAGACCGAGGACAACGGTATAACCCAAGGCCCATGACGACGATATAGGCGTGATATTTGTGGTTCCATCCTCATTGCTGGTATTCAATAGGATGACAGGGGTTCCATAATACAAAATCTTTGGTTTTACGTTTTTCATAGCTGGGTGCTTCAACTCTTGCTTCACGTCTGCGATCTCCTCCTGTGCTGTTCTTGATGAGATTGTAGAATGAAAACATTTCATCCTCCATCGAAGCATGAAAAAAAGAATCTGTTCTCTTGATCTACTACTCCCTCTAAGCAAGCAGGGCTGTCGCTTAATCCGACAGCCCTGCCTTGTTTCGCTTCTCTTTTCCTACAAGGATAATTTCATTCCCTCATGACTCCTCACAAATCCGAGCCGATCATAGAATCGATGGGCGTCCGGACGCGATTTGTCAGTGGTCAACTGAACAAGCCCGCAGCCCTGCTCTCTCGCCAGTTCAATCGCGTGGCGGAACAGTGCTTCTCCGATACCTTGGCTGCGATACTCCCGATCTACGCGCACCCCTTCGATTTGCGCCCGTTTCATCCCCAGGCGCGCCAGTCCGGGAATCATGGTCAACTGAAGGCAGCCAATCACTTTGTCGTGATCGACTGCCACTAGCACGGAATTGCCGACTTGCCTTTGAATGTCAGAAAAAGCATCGAGATAGGCTTGCGGCAATGGATCTTCATATCGTTCCCGGGTTGCCCCCAATTCATCGTCGGCCAACAGACGCACTATCTCAGCCAGATCACTTTGCACAGCTTCTCGTATTTCCATGATTCCGTCCCCTTTCCCCAATCACAATTGCTTGCAAGCTTACCATTCTCTCTATCCATC
The DNA here is from genome assembly GCA_035645495.1 of Brevibacillus sp. Lineage (GTDB taxonomy): Bacteria > Bacillota > Bacilli > Brevibacillales > Brevibacillaceae > Brevibacillus. The sequence continues at coordinate 13,227 of DASQMM010000239.1, forward strand.
CCAAATCCTTTCAGGGCAGCTTTTTCTCCTCTTCATCCTGCATCGCCATCGCCATTTTCATGACGGCACTCCGCTTAATCTCGTAATATCGTTGACGTGAGACCCCCAGGACTTTGGCAATCACATTGTTCTTATCTCCATCGAGCAGCGCTTCGACAATCAGCCGCTCTTGCTCATCGGTAATCGACTCCACTGCCCGGTCGATGCGTGCGATCTTCTTTTGCAGATTCTGCAGCCGGTTCCATTTGCGCTCCCTGCGAACGACCTCGGCATGCGTTTTGTCCGCGTTTCTGCCTTGCGCTTTGGGCATTGCCGAATCCACACCGTACTGGGCAACCATCCCCTCGCCCGCTTCTCGCAAATAGCTTTGAATCCGAACCGCTTCAATCTGCATGTACGGGTAGTCGCGAATATCGTCCTCTGTCCGCGAAATGAGATCGAGTGCGGGTTGCAGTCCGGCAGAAACGTTATATTTGGCTGCGTTCTCCATGACTTTGCCCTCGTGATCTGATTTGAACTTGTCCCATTCCGGGCAGTTGTCAATCATCCCGACATGCTTGTCGTGAACCTGGCAGCGCGCTTTCTTGCCCCATCCCGTCGCCGGACAATGCTCGCAAACCATCTCCCTCAAGTAGTCACTGCTCATCAATGTGTTCGGTACCATTCTGCTTCCCTCCCTATTCAAAATAGGAACAGATGTTCTCTTTTTCTTGTACAATATCTCACACTCAATTGTATAGTTCAAGATGTTTTTACTAAAATTCCCCAAGACGACAGAGAGGCTCAAGCCAAAAAAACGGCTCTGACAGAAGTTTGGCAGCGCTATTTTACCCGAAAAAAAGTACCATTTTCCCGATTTGAGAAAATGGTACCTGGTATTTCATTCTGACTAAACCTCCCGAGCAGACAGGACCTCCTGTTCGTATGCCTTTACCTCGTCCAGCCAGACTTCACGTACCGGAACACCCTGTCTGGCACAGTAGTAGTCCCATACCGCGCCGAAGGGATAGGTTTTGAATTCTTCCAGCAAGGCGAGGCGGGTCGTATAATCCTTCGCCAGCTCAGCCTGCCTCAACATCTCGGTCGGCTCCAGCATCGCCCGCAGCAACGCCTTCAGGGTATTGCGCATCCCGATCACCCAAGCTGCGATTCGATTGATGCTGGCATCGAAAAAGTCGAGGCCGATATGCGTCTTCGCCAGCAAATCGTGGCGGACCAGTTCGCGGGCGATGTCCAGAAGCTCATCGTCCATAATCACCACATGGTCGCTGTCCCAACGAACAGGACGGCTGATGTGCAGCAGGATCCCTTCCGCGAACAAGGCCAGCGAGCTGAGTTTGCCGGATATAGTCTCCGTCGGGTGGAAATGGCCTGCATCGAGGCAGATCAACTTGTTGTTTTGCAGCCCGTATCCCATGTAAAACTCATGCGAGCCGACCACATAGCTCTCTGAACCGATGCCAAACACTTTGCTCTCCACCGCATCCAGATGCAGAGCCGGGTCAAGCTGCTCGGCAAAAATCTCGTCGAGCGACTCCTTCAAGCGTCTCCTCGGCCCCAACCGGTCGACCGGTATATCCTTGAAGCCGTCCGGCACCCAGACGTTCGTCACACAGGTTTGCCCCAGCTCCTGTCCAAAATAAGCGCCAATTTTTCGCGAAGCTTTGCAGTGATCGATCCAGAACTGGCGAATCTGCGGATCGGGATGACTCAGGGTAAAGCCGTCCGCTGACTTCTCATGCGAAAAGCAGGTCGGGTTAAAATCCAAACCCAAGCCATGCTCCTTCGCCCATTTGACCCAATTGGCAAAATGCTTCGGCTCCAGCTGATCCAATTCCACCCGCTCGTCAGTGTCTGCGTAGATAGCATGCAGGTTTACCTTGTGCTTGCCGGGGATCAGAGAGAAGGCTTTCTCCAAATCCTGACGCAATTCATCCGCTGTACGTGCTGCTCCCGGATAATTCCCCGTTACGGCTATGCCCCCCGTCAGTTCCTGGTCGCGGTTGAGAAAACCGCGCACATCATCCCCCTGCCAGCAATGCATGGACACTTTCACCTGCGCCAGTCTGTCCATTACCTCGTCTGTATCAATGCCGTGTATCGCGTACAGTTCCTTCGCCGCCTGATAGCTGGCGATCAGCTTTGCTTCCATGTCCCATACTCCCTCCCGCTCCACGTTTGGCGATCCGGGCGAACGCCTCCAGCCAGGATTCCTGCCCTGTCCGTTCTTTCGGCAAATAGGTCTTCCCTAAATAGGACTGGCGGATCAGCCTTCTGCCCTCCTGGACGTCTTTCAGCTTTTGGCTGGCGATCATCTGCACCAGCAGATTGCCGATTGCAGTCGACTCAGTCGGTCCTGCAATCACTTTTTTCCCGGAGACATCGGCTGTCAACTGACAAAGCAACTCGTTGTTCGACCCGCCCCCCACAATGTGAATGACCGTGATCGTTTTCTCTGTAATCGCTTCCAATTCTTTGACCGCAAGCGCATAGAGGATAGCCAGATTATCGTAGATACACCGTGCCACCTCACCCGGCGTCCCGGGTATTTCCTGCCCGCTCTCCTCGCAGTAAGCCTGGATCTCCTTTACCATGTCGGGCGGATGCAGAAAGCGGTCATCGGTAAAATCGACATAATACCGAAACGCCTGCTCTCGCCCCGCCAGCTCTACGAACTCCGCAAACGAGATCTGCTCCTGATAGCTGCGCTGCACCTCCTGGATCAGCCACAGGCCCATGATGTTTTTGAGAAAACGGTAGGTGTGGTACGCTCCCCATTCATTGGCAAAATTGCTGTTCTGCGCCCGCTCGTCATGGATCGGTCGATTCGTTTCCACACCAATTAACGACCAGGTCCCGCTGCTCAAATAGGCAAAAGACTCCTCCTGATCCGCCGGAACACCGAGGACCGCTGATGCGGTGTCATGCGTCGCAACCACAATTACTTTACAGTCGGGCAAGTCGTACTTCTCTTTCCACGTCTGGCTGATCTCTCCCAGAACCGTCCCGGGCTGAACGAGTTTGGCAAACTGGCTGCGGGACAAGGAAAGCAAGCGAAGCAAATCCTCGTCAAAGTCCTTCGTATGCAGATTCAGCAGCTGGGTCGTCGAGGCGTTCGTCACCTCATTGACCAGCTTTCCTGTCAGCATGAAGGTCAGATAGTCGGGCACCAGCAGGATTTTGTCTGCTTGCTGAAGCTCGGTGGGATCGTGAACCGCCAGTTGGAACAGCGTGTTAAACTTCTGGAACTGGATCCCGGTCTTCTCATAGATCTCTCGTGCCGAAAGCTGCCTGGTCACGATCTCTACCGCATCGCGTGTCCGCTCGTCCCGATAGGCGTACACCTCGTGCAGCCTTTTGCCCTCACGATCCAGCAGCACGTAATCTACAGCCCAGGTGTCAATACCCAGGGTACAAGCAGAGATGCCCAGGCTTTTTGCCTTTTGCAGACCGATCAGCACTTGTTCGAACAAGTAGTCGATATTCCAATAGCAATGTCCGTCCCGCTCGGCAAATCCATTGGCAAAGCGGTGAATTTCCGTCAGGGAAAGACGTCCGTCAACGATCCTCCCCCACACCAGCCTGCCGCTGGACGCTCCGATGTCTACGGCAATATGATTTTCCACGGCCTGCACCTCACTTGTTCCCGAGATGGAACACTTCCTTCAGCTCGACCGTAACCGGGCTATGATCCGCATGGGTCTCCATGACGTCCTTCATGTACGCCCACCATTTTTGGCAGATCTCCGTCTCGGCGGTCTTGCCCCAGCGCTCTTCGTCTTCGATTTCCAGATAGGCGAACAAGGTATTTGTCTTCGCGTCCAGAAAAATAGAATAGCTCTGTGCGCCATGCTCGCGCAGCATCTCCACCATCTCCGGCCAAATCTCATCGTGCCGCTTCTGGTATTCTGCATGGCGATCGGCAAACACCTTCATGGTAAAAGCCTTGCGAATCATCGTGGATTCCCCTCCTCTTTTCTATCCCGATGCATTCAGCCCACGATCAGGGCAAACACAACCCCTGGGCCGTGAACGCCAATCGTCAAATCATTCTCAATGTCGGCAGAGCGGCTGGGCCCCGAGATAAAATGGATGCCTGCTGGAAATTGCGCGCGCGGACGTCCATCAAAATGGGCCAGCACCTCTCCCATGCGCGTCGCAATCCGCTCCGCAGGAAGGATCGCCATCACGACAGCAGGCAAAAGACTGACCGACCTGCCCTGATCTCCAGACGATGTGCAGACCAGGGAACCCGTGTAGGCGACACCGTACTCTGCCATCGTAATGCCGATATCTGCCCCTACTGCATAACGGAGCAAATCCTTCTGCTGTTCCGAATGCCAGACGACGATCTCCGCTTCCGGCAGGGCTTGTTGCCAATCCAGCGCATTCAGCTCCGGCTGATTCTGGCGGATGATCGCGTACGCTCCCAGTTCCTTTGCCTTTTCTGCGATATAGGTCTTCGCCGCCTCCAGGTCAGGTACCCGAACCACATGACCGCCAGCCTTTTGCCAGTTCTCGCTGAATAGTGCGATTCGCTCCTCCCGATTAAGCATAAAGCGCCGCCAATCCGATGGAGCGCCCTTGTGGGGATGAGCGGGCTTTTCCGTCAACCGTGGACGACCCAGGCGATCCGCGATTCGTTGCATGAACCGATCCTGCTTAGTACGCGTCTCTTCATTCATCGCCCCCACCACCTTTCTCCCGCTCTTCGAGATAGCGGTGCAGCCGTTGCCTTACCTGCTCATCCATCTCTATACGCTCCCGCTGGATGTCGCGCTCCAATGCCTGCCAGCCCTCGCGAAAGGACTTCTTGGGCAAAGGAGACGTATGCCTGTGCTGGTTCCAGCCTTTAAGCGGCCCAATCCTGGCCTTGATGACACCATCGCGCAGCAAAAGCTTCTGCATGACGCGTCCCCAGCGCAGGGCGCGACCGTACCGCTTGTGCGACGACATCACGAAGCGAAAGCCTTTCATCCCCGCATTCTCTTCCCCGGACTGTACCCCTTGCTCCACTTTGCGCTGTCGCAGGTAGACCAGCATGTCATGCAGCGGAATTTTGACCGGACACGCTTCATAGCACGCGCCGCACAGACTGGAGGCATTGGCGATGTCGTCCCATTCGGCTACGTTCTTGTTCAGCGCGGGCTTGAGCACCGCCCCGATCGGACCGCTGTAGGTGCTGCCATACGCGTGGCCGCCGATGTGCCGGTATACCGGGCAGGCGTTGAGACAAGCCCCGCAGCGGATGCAATTGAGCAGCTCCTGAAAATGCGGATCCCCCAATTGCAGCGAACGCCCATTGTCGACGATGATCAGGTGCATCTGCTCGGGACCGTCCCGATCCTCTGCGCGTCTCGGCCCGGATATTCCCGACATGTAGACGGTCAGCTTCTGTCCTGTCGCCGAGCGAGGCAAAAGTGTCGCCATTACCTCGAGATCATCCCAGGTCGGAATGATCCGCTCCATGCCCATCAACGTAATTTGTGTCTTGGGAACAGTCGTCACCATTCGGGCGTTGCCTTCATTTTCAAAGAGAACGATGGAGCCGCTCTCCGCGATCGCAAAATTGCAGCCTGTCATCCCGATGTCGGCTTCCAGGAATTTTTCCCGCAGCTTTCTGCGCACAAATCCCGCCAAAGCCGTCGTATCCGGGGGCAGTACCTCCCCCGCTTCCTTGGACAGCAGTTCGGCGATCTGGTAGCGGTTTTTATGAATGGCCGGAATGATGATGTGGGACGGAGGTTCATTCGCCAGCTGGATGATGTACTCCCCGAGGTCGGTCTCCACCGCTTCCACGCCTGCCGCTTGCAGTGCCTGGTTGATATGCAGCTCCTCAGAGACCATCGACTTGGATTTGACCACCGAACGCGCTCCGGACTGCTTTGCGATGTCCAGCGTCAGCGCTGCCGCTTCTTCGGCTGTGTCGGCGAAATGAACCTGAACACCATTGGCCCTTGCATTCTCCACGAACTCCTGCAGGTAGTAATCCAGGTGGGCGATCGTATGCAGCCTGATCTGACGCGCTCGCTCCCGCCACTCCTCCCAGTTTCCATGCTCCTGTGACGCCGTCTGTTTGCCTGCGCGCAGCCGTTCCGTGGTGAACTTTACTGCGTTGCGCAAAAACTCGTCGGAAAGCGCCTGTCGCGCCCGCTCCTGGACCGTCCTAGGCTCGGCTGACCGCATGTTCGCTCACCCCCTCGTACAGCAATTCAGCCAGATGAAGAACGCGAATCGGCTCGCCGCGATAGCTCAGATGTCCGGCTATGTTCATCAGACACCCCATATCCGTACCGACCAGCACCTGTGCTTCCGTCTCCAGGATGTGGTCTACCTTTTCGCTCACCATCGCACCGGAGATGTCGCTCATCTTCACGGCGAACGTACCGCCGAACCCGCAGCAATCCTCGGCAAAAGGCAAGGGGATCAACTCCAGCCCTTTCACGTTTTCCAGCAACAGCAGCGGCTCCTCCTTGACCCCCAGCAGCCGCGACCCGTGACAAGAGGGATGGTAGGTCACTTTGTACGGAAAACTTGCCCCGATATTCTGTATCCCTAAGACGCGGACTAGGAATTGCGAAAATTCAAACGTTTTCTCTCGCAATCTGAGGGCTTTTTCCAACAAAGCCGGATCGTCGCGGAACAGCTCCGGGTAGTAATGATGAATCATCCCGGTACAGGAACCGGAGGGAGAGAGGACGTAATCGCTCCCCTCAAACGCCTCCAAAATCGTCCTCGCAGACGCCTTGGCTTCCTCCCGGTACCCGCTGTTGAACGCCGGCTGACCGCAGCAGGTCTGCACCTCGGGAAAATGAAGCGCAATTCCGTATCGGGCGAGCAAGCGGACCATCGCCTCTGCTGCCCGCGGGTAGAGGCCATCACATAAGCAGGTTACAAACAAGGAAATTTTCACCTTTACCACCTTCATTTCACTGTCATCCCTTTTTCTTCGCGGGTGCGTGCGGCGATCCCTGCCGCTAGCGGGTAAACGCCGCCTGCACACCGCCGTCGATCGTCAGCATGCAGCCCGTCGTTTTCTCTGAGCGGGACGACGCGAAGAACAGGATGCCTTCCGCAATATCTTTCGGGTAGATATTGACCAAGAGGGTGGTGCGCTTGCGATAGTACTCCTCCAGTTCGTCTGGCTTGATGCCGTAGGCGGCGGCACGCTCATTGCGCCAATTGGAGTTCCAGATCGCCGAGCCTTGCAGAATGGCGTCAGGCAAAATCGAGTTGACGCGTATCCCGTACTCGCCTCCTTCCGCCGCGATGCAACGGGCCAAATGGACTTCCAGTGCTTTGGCTGAACTGTAGGCGGAGACGTTTTTACCTGCATAGACCGAATTTTTCGAGCCGACAAACACCATATTGCCGCCGATGCCCTGCTCCTTCATCTGCTTGAAGGCTTCCCGGGCGACGAGAAAATAGCCCGTGCCCAATACCGAGATATTCAGCTCCCATTCCTGGAGAGTCGTTTCGTCAAACGGGCTGGAGGTAGCCAGACCCGCGTTGTTGACGACGATATCGATCCCCCCGTAGGCGAGCGCCGCTTCCTTCAATGCCGCAACGACCTCATACTCGCGCGTTACGTCCATTTTGACCGCGATTGCTCTCCCTTCACCATAGCGGGCATTGATTTCTTCTGCCACCTGTCTCGCCCCGTCGATGTTCAGATCCGCCACCACAACATGGGCTCCTTGCGCGACGAAGCTGCGGCAGGTCTCGCTTCCGATCCCCCCAGCCCCGCCTGTCACAAATACGACTTGGCGGGAAAACTCGGCTTCAGGCGGCGCCAGCGTCAATTTATACAATTCCAGCGGCCAGTACTCCACCAGATACGATTCCTGTTCGGAAAGCGACACGAAATCACCCAATGCTGTCGCGCCGCGCATGACGGCAATCGCCCGGTGATAGAGAGCGCCGCTCACTTTGGAGGCAGCCCAGCTTTTTCCCGTATTGATCATGCCGATTCCCGGAATCAGGATCACGCGGGGAGCTGCTTCCGACATTTGATCTTCTTCGCTGCGATTTCGTTCAAAATACGCCTGATACTCCTGCTGATAACCGGCAATACCATCGCGAAGCTGCTGCTTGAGCATATCCAAATCCCGCGTCGCCGGGTCCCACTCGATGTATAGAGGCACCATCTTGGTATGCACCAGATGATCCGGGCAAGCCGCGCCTATCTGGGAAAGGGTTCTGCCCTCCTTGCTGTTGACGAATGCAAGGACGTCCGGTGCGTCATCATGGGTTAGAATCATCCGCTTTTGCCCACTGACGGCACCGCGGATGAGCGGCATGAGCTGCGCTAGAATTTCTTTGCGCTCGGGTTCGGGAACACTTTCACAAACTTGCCCGCCAAAGACTTGGTCCTTCTGCACCCTCGCCTCGATGTATCTTTCCGCCTCTTGAATCACGGCTATTGTCTTGGCATAGCACTGTTCCGCTGTCTCTCCCCAAGTGACCAGACCGTGCTTTTCCATCAGGACCAGCTCGGCTTGCGGATTTTGCGCCACACCCTCGGCGATCATTTTGGATAGCGTAAAGCCAGGCCGCACATACGGGACCCAGACAAAGCGGTCACCAAAAATCTCGCGTGCGACTTCCCGTCCGTTGTCAGCGCAACAAATGCTGATGATCGCGTCCGGATGCGTATGATCCACATGAGGAAAAGGCAGGAATGCATGGAGCAGCGTCTCGATGGAGGGTCGGGGATGCTTGCTGTCGATCATGCAGTGGGAGAGATAAGCGACCATCTCCTCATCCGACATCTCCTCCCGCGCTAGGAGCGGCATCACGTCGTCAAGACGCAGTCCGGTAAACTGATGAGCCTTCATCGTCGCCAGATCCGAACCGCTTCCTTTCACCCACATGATGTCGATCTCTCTGCCGCGAAAATCTGTCCCTTTTGTTTTCGTAGAGGTATTTCCCCCGCCCCAGTTGCAAACCCGCCGATCCGCTCCGATCAGGTTCGATCGATAAACCAGCTCTTCCAATCCGCTTTGCAGGTGATCTGCTTGGTCACGATCCCATAAGCTTCGTATCATTTCCTACCTCCAACGAATGTAAGGATTTCAGTGGTGCCCCGAGCAGCAGACTGCCTGGGGCACCTTCCTGACTAATAGACCTGTTTCCACTCCCCGATGTTCGACGGGTCGAATTTGAAAGGATCGCCCAGCATGATCTGGGTGCCGTCCCCATCCGCGATGATCTCCTTTTCACCCAGCTTCCCGGCTGTAAACTTCTCTCCTGCCTTCCCGGTAATCGTCCCTTTGACCAGCGCATCTGCCGCATAGCCGGAGAGATAGCCCACGTCGACCGGATTCCACAGATACATCCACGGGCTGACGCCGCTTTCGATGTACTCTGCCATTTCACTGGGCAGTCCCAGCCCGGTCAGCTTCACTTTGTCCTTC
>DASQMM010000240.1:0-9769 GCA_035645495.1 Brevibacillus sp.
CCGAAATCTGTGGCTGTGGCCTATTTTCGCTCCAGCAATTTTTTCAGCTTGTTTTCTGTGGTGGAATCCGCAGCAGGCGTATAAATGCTGCAGCGCAGTTCCGAATCGCCATGCACCTGCAGAGACGTCAAATGAAACAGCATCTTCCCCGCCTTCGCATGCCGGAACTCGATCAAGACCTCGGGGGCGGTTTTTACCTCGCTTTGCTCCCAAAGCGCCTCGAAATCAGGATGCACGCTCTTCATTTCCCCGAGAAACCGATCATACCAGCTATCCTCCACGTACTGCCCGTAATACACCCGGAGAATGGCAAGATACCCTCTGGTAAAATGCTCCCAATTCACCGCCAGTCGCTGGAGTTCTTTTCTGGTGAACAACAGCCGAATCATATTGCGCTGCTCGGCCGGAATCTGCTCAAAATCCAAAAAGACGTGTGCTGCCGCTTCATTCCAGCCGACGATAAAAAATCGCCTGTCGGTGATGATGGTCGGACAAAAACGCAGCTCGTCCAGTATTTTTTGTAAAGACGGGCTGATTTCCAGTGTCTCTTCCTTCTGTACAATTGCTCCCGATCCCGATTCTAGGGCCAAGGCATATAGATACTTTCGCTCATCGATCGTCAATTGCAGCGCATTCGCGATTTGATCGAGGACTGACGTGGACATTCGGATGTCTCTCCCCTGTTCAAGCCACGTGTACCAAGTGGTGCTGACCCCGGCCAATTGAGCGACTTCTTCTCTTCGCAGGCCCGGTGTTCTTCTGCGAGTGCCTGGAGCAAACCCAATCGATTCCGGTAAAATGCTGGCCCGTTTTGCTTTTAAAAAAGCAGATAAAGCCTGTAGTCTCGTCTGCCGTTCCATATCATCATTCCCTTAAACCGTTATCCTGGTATTCATTATACTAGGATAATCTATAACTTGTAATAGGATAAAGAACATGACACGATACTGGTATCAATTCCTATCGTTCAGGGAGGGGTTATGATCATGGAACGTGTTGTCATTACGGGAATGGGCGTTATCTCGCCGCTCGGAAATACAGTAGAGAGCTTTTGGAATCGTTTGATGAAAGGAGAATCCGGCATCTCACGGATCGATACCTTCGATGTCTCCAGACAAAAGTCGAAAATAGCGGGATTGGTTCGCGACTTTGATGCAGATGCTCTTTTGGGTCGAAAAGAAGCGCGGCGCATGGATCGTTTTTGCCAGTTTGCCTTGGCTGCCGCCAAGCAAGCACTGGAAGATTCGCGTATTTCGCTGGAGGAGGTAGATCGGGAGCGACTGGGGATTTACGTCGGCTCTGGTGTCGGCGGCATACAGACGTTGCTTGAGCAGGATGCTATGCTGCGAGATCGTGGTCCCGAGCGGGTGAGCCCGTTTTTGGTACCCATGATGATCTCCAATATGGCGGCCGCTTTGATCAGCATCACATTCGGTGCGATGGGTCCGACACTGTCCCCGGTTACCGCTTGTTCTATCGGCAATACCTCGATTGGTGAAGCGTTCAGGCTCATTCGTGCAGGCGGAGCGGACATCATCTTCGCGGGCGGATCAGAAGCTGCTGTTACCGAAATCTCCTTGGCAAGCTTCGGCAATGCCACTGCCTTGTCGACCCGCAACGATGAGCCGACTAAAGCCAGCCGCCCTTTTGATGCCGACCGCGATGGGTTCGTCATGGCGGAAGGAGCAGGCATTTTGGTTCTGGAATCCCTTACGCATGCCCAGCGCCGTAACGCTCCCATCTATGCGGAAGTGATTGGCTATGGAGCGAGCTCAGATGCCTATCATATGGTGGCGACTCACCCAGAAGGGATCGGTGCCTACCAGGCGATGAAAATGGCGATCTCGGAAGCCGGTATTCACCCTTCGGAGGTGGATGTGATCAGTGCCCATGCGACCAGCACCGAAATCGGAGACAGATCGGAAACCATGGCGATCAAACGCCTGTTTGGAGATGATGCGTACCGTATTCCGATTACAGCCAACAAGTCCATGACCGGCCATCTGTTGGGTGCCGCCAGCGCTGTGGAAGCCATCGCTTTGGTGAAGAGCTTGCAACAAAATATCATTCCTCCTACGATCAATCTGGAAACGAATGATCCGGCATGCGATTTGGATTATGTGCCAGATGAAGCTCGCGAGGCGGAATTGAGCATCGGGTTGTCCAACTCTTTTGGCTTTGGCGGTCATAATGCGGTGATCGCGCTCAAAGCCTATCGTGAATGACCTAGAAAAAAGCCGTCCCGCAGTCCTGTTCGAGACTTGCGGGACGGCTGACTGCCGCATCACAGTTCTATTCTTTTCGTGGCAATCTTGTCGCAAAACTCACTGTCATGCTCCACAAACAGGATCGTTGGCGCATGTTCAAGCAGCAACTCCTCGATTTGAATGCGAGAGAAAATATCGATGTAGTTTAACGGCTCATCCCAAATGTGCAAATGAACCTTTTCACAAAGGCTTTTGGCGATCAGCACTTTCTTCTTTTGCCCTGCGCTGTACGAAGAAATATCCTTTTCAAATTGGACCCTGGAAAAATCAAGCTTCCTCAATATCGATTTAAACAAGCTTTCATCGATTCCATGGTTCCTGGCAAAGTCCTTCAGATTACCCTGCAAATAGGAAGTGTCCTGTGAAACGTAGGATATTTTCAACTGACTCCCTTTTCTCAGAGTACCCGTATGATCGATCTCCTCTCCCAGGATCAATTTGATGATACTTGATTTTCCCGAACCATTTTTCCCGGAGAGAGCAATTCGATCCCCTTGTTCAATTGTAAAGCTGATATCTGAGCATACCTTTTTCTCCCCGTAATGAATCGAGACATGTTCCAGCTCGGCAAGCTGTCTTTTATGATAAACAAGCTGGGAAAGTTTCAGGCTGTCAGCGTTCTCGATATTCTTCAGAAGCTTTGCCTTCTCCTCGATGGCGGATTGCTGTCTTTGCTCGATCGATTTCGAACGCTTCATCATTTTCGCTGCCTTGTGGCCGACATACCCTTTATCTACCTTGGAGCCGGAATTTCTGGTCCCATTCTTTGTCTTTTCCACTTCATGCGACCAGTTGTTGGTTCGTTTCGCCGCATCCGACAAGCGTTTGATATCTTTTTTCAATCTTTCGTTCTCTGCGAGCTCATACTGATCCCGTCTATTTTTGTTCTCCCACCAGTCGGAGAAATTCCCCTTTTGAACCTCTATGTCGGTCTTATTGATCGAAAGAATATGATCCACACAGTTGTCGAGAAAAGCTCTGTCGTGTGATACCAAAATAAACCCGCTTTTGGAATTGAGATAATCACTGACAATTTGTCTGGCCTCTCGATCCAAATGATTCGTCGGTTCATCAATCAGCAAAAAATGATTTTCCTGAAGAAATAAAGCGGCCAACAGCACTTTTGTCTGCTCCCCGTTGGACAAGGTTTCAAAAGGCCGGTCCAAAACATCCTCCGATACCTGCAGCAATGAAAGCTCACGCATGACCTGCCAGTGAAATTCTTCGGGCACCCGATCGTTAATCACTTCAAGTGTACTTCTTTTCTTGTCTTTTACGGGAAACGGAAAGTAATCGAAGCTGACAGAAGCCGAAATACTTCCGCTGTATTCATAGTTGCCAAGCAATAATTGAAGAAAGGTTGTTTTCCCTCTGCCGTTTCTTCCTGTAAAGCCCAGTTTCCAATCGGTGTCGAGTTGGAGACTGACGTTTTCAAAAATGTTATCAAAGCTTCCATCATAGGCAAACGTGAGGTTCGTCACATTAATCAATGACATGCAAGGTTCCCTCCTGTATACAAAAAAATAAAAGCCACAAGAAAGTTACCTTTCTTGCAGCTCACATGCATACAGAAAACCCACCCCGTCACGGGGTTGGATCTGGATATCGTTTGAGCGGAGAAGATAACGTAACTTTCTTGCATACAAAGAATAAAACATGCGAAATAAATCGCTTTTTTGTTTTATTTCTTAGCAAGAAAAAGTCAACATTATCCTCTTCAGCTCCCTTATAAAAGTAAGCATAGTTTATCATGCTTTTTCCTTCGTGACAACCAATCCATCTCGGGAACACGCGGCACCAAACAAAAGGGAACATCCCTCGGCCATGCTGATGGCCTTTGGGACGTCCCCCTTCATGCGTCTCATATATCCCTTACACGGTTACTTTGCTGTATTTCTCCAGCGCTTTCCCCAGACGAGAAATCGCCAGCTCTGTGTCTTCATGGTTGAGCAATGTGTAGTTTAGACGCATGTTGTTCGTCTTGGTATCAGCTGCATAGAAGGCTTCACCAGGAACAAACGCGACTCCTTCCTCGACCGCGATCTTCAGTAGGTCTGCCGACACGACATGCTCAGGCAGGGTTGCCCAGAGGAACATGCCTCCTCTTGGTTTCTGCCAGGTAAACCCTTCCCACTGCTGGCGGAGCAATAGTTCGTTCATCCACTCCATCCGCTCTTTGTACGAAGCGCGGATTTTTTCGATGTGACTCTCCAGATCAAAAATGGCGAGCAGTTGGTGCAAAGCGATCTGGTCGATGGTGCTGGACTGAAGGTCTACGGCTTGCTTTGCCTTGACCATCATCTGGATGACGCGCTCGTCTCCGAGTGCCCAGCCTGTGCGAAGGCCTGGAGCCACGATCTTCGAGAACGTGCTGGTGTAGACCACACAGCAGTTCGTCGGATGTTCATCCAGTGAGAAAATGGAACGATACGGCGCCTCTCCATCGAATTGGATCTCGCCATACGGATCATCCTCGAGGATAAGAATATTGTTTTCCTTGCATTGACGCAAGAGTCCCAAGCGGCGTTCCATACTCCATACCTTCCCGGTCGGGTTGGCGAAAGTAGGAATGACATAAGCCATTTTGGGTTTGTATTGGGCAATTTTTTTCGCGAGGTCGTCCAGATCCATTCCGTCTTCATCTGCTTCCACCGGAATGACCTGAATACCGCGGAAATGGAACAATTGGATCGCAGCCAGGTAAGTCGGATTTTCTACCAGCACGACGTCGCCTTCGTCCAAATATACACGGCTGAGCAAGTCGACGGCCTGCTGGGAGCCGGTGGTGACCAACATATTGTCCACGCCAACGTGGATATGTTTTTGTTTCATGCGTTCCGCGATCCATTGGCGAAGCGGAATATAACCATCTGTCAAACCGTATTGAAGCGCAGTCGCGCCTAAATCAAAAGCACCATCGAAGGCTTCCCGCATCTCAGCGATCGGAAAAGAATCTGCTGCCGGCAATCCGCCAGCCAAGGACAAAACCCGACTTCCTTGGGTCAGCTTCAAGATTTCCCGGACAACCGAAGATGATAAAGCTTCAGTAGATTTTGAAAATAAATACTCCATGTTCGGTTCCCCCTAGATTTTACTTATTATTGTTTTATCACTGACGTACCCTAAAGTCCAATCTTCACTGGCTATCGGGGGATAGGTTTTAGCTATGTCGAAACATTCACGGTTTTTTGGTTACAAGAAAACCCCTTTCGCACGGAAAGGGGTTCGTATTTTTCAACTATAGGGCTAGGCGATGCGTACCACACGTGTTTTTTCCTGCGCTGGGAGGAAATCCAGATCGACATGTGCCCGGGCTGTTTCCAGTCCGATGTCCTGCGCCAAATGAGTAGCCTCTTCCTGGAAGGTCAGTGTACAGCTTCCTTCATTCAATTCGCAAAGCCGCTTCAAACGCTTGAGCCGCTCAGCTGTTTTTTCCTCGCGCATAAGGTCATTTTGGAGTTCCCATACATCGACGTGTCGTGCGTCTGCAATCATGCTGATATCATCGACGTGAACGATCAGTCTCTTGCCTTCTTCTGTGACAAAGCCGATGGAGCAAAAATGCGTACCGGACATTTCCAGACGAGTGAGAACGGCGTTGGTATAGATTTCACCTGTGCGCAGCCGAATCGAGCCAGCTTCAATCGCTCCGCCTACTTTTCGCTCGTTGGCGATCACTGTATACATGTCTGTGTAACCGTTTATCTGATAGCGCATGGCACCCTCCTGCTATGTAGATGAATGTGAGACTCATTATCATTCGCAACAACATCATCGTATAATGAAAATCATTATCTGTCAACGTTGAGAATGATTTTTATTGTCTCCTTTTTTCATTTAGGATATGCGGCTGTTGGGTAGATGGCTATTAGAAAAAGCTGGGGGTCATAAATCCGGGCTTGTTTGGTTGGCGGTCGGTGGTCGGCAGGCTTTGGTGTTGGGGCGGAAAAGGGGAAAACGCTCCAGGCGGGTTGGGATCTTCTCTGCGGGTCATTCCCGGCCGCCTCCCACTCCAAAGGCGGAACCGCGGCCAAAAGCAGCCGTCTCTAAGAAGTGATTCAGGGTTGGCCGCTGAAGGAGTGTTCCGCCTTTTCCGTTCCCGGCTTGGTCAAGATCCCAAATGCCTTCGCTTTTTTCCCCTTTTCCTCGACC
This sequence comes from Brevibacillus sp., assembly GCA_035645495.1. Lineage (GTDB taxonomy): Bacteria > Bacillota > Bacilli > Brevibacillales > Brevibacillaceae > Brevibacillus. The sequence goes on from DASQMM010000240.1 coordinate 6,420, forward strand.
AGCACTCCTGATCTCCGTTAAGGAGTTGAAAGATAAAAGCCCCAGGACATTTCCTGGAGCCATTTGCATAGGCACTAAATCGCTTCAGCTAAAATCAAGAAGCGGTGTTGGCGGATTGCGAGGAATCCCTTAGACTGCATTTCCTGATGAATGCGGTACAGTGCCTCCATCTGCTGATCTACATCAAAATCAGGGGCTTGCCAGGGAATGGCTCTCAGGTAGTAGATCAAGGCCCCCACATCGTAGAAGCGCTGGGTCGGGTATTCCTCTTTGGAGCACAGGATACGGAATCCGTTTTCCTCCAATTGTCGGACTGCCGTCTCCAGCTTCCACTCGGTATAGTCTGTCGGGAGCGGCAGACCTAATTTTTCATTGAGCTGGCTGCAATCCTCGCCGCCAACTTGCTGGGTCAGGAACATGCCCCGCTCGGCGATAATCCGGCGCACTTCTTTTGCCGAAAAAGACTCATGCTTGTTGAGGATCAGTTCGAATGATCCGTCTTCAAAAGGCAGTCTGTCATCATCTTCTACCTGTAGCACTTGTACCCCTAGAGGCTCCAAACGCTCTTTTGCGACCGGGAGATTGGGCAGATACCCCTCCGTTGCAGACGTCTTCGCTGGCAAGGGTCTTAGCATGGACAGAAATTCTCCCCCGCCTGTTCCCATATCCAGCAGGGAATTTGCCTTCTGAATCTGCGCTATTGCCATGCTCCCGTAGGACCAGGACAAAGGCTCGCTATGATGGCGTCCCGTCCCTGTGATCCAGGAGAAATCCCAGCCCTGAAAAGGCTGATTGGCTCCGTTTATGTAGGTCATGAATCGTTCGTCATGTTTCATTTTCTCGTCTCCTCAGTCGATGTGATCTTTTGTTAGTTCAATGTTGTTTTATCCAATTATCCATTTATTTCTAAAAAAATGAATGAATTATTTTTTATATCATGATAGCATCCAAATTGCGGAAAATAACTATGAGAAAGGAAGATTCACGTTATGGAAACAAGAATCGAAATTCTCCCGAACTATCGTATTGCGTATGTACGACAAATTGGTCCTTATGGCCCTGCCAATCTTCAAGCGATGCAAGAACTAAAAAAATGGGCGATGGAGAAAGGACTGCTTACCGAATCAGCTATTTTATTCGGAATTCCACAGGATAATCCGCAAACAACCCTTCCTGAGAAATGTAGATATGACGCTTGCATTGTCATCAGGAAAGATGAACAAATTGATGATCTCGTCTGCGAGAGTGAAATACACGGCGGAGACTATGTTATTTTTACAATCAAACATACAGCAGAAGATGTTCAACGAGCATGGACTGAAATTTTTCCAGCTATATACAACATGGGATACCAGATTGACAACAAACCGATTTTAGAAAAATACAGTGGCGACATGCTTAAGAATGATTTTTGTGAAATTTGTGTACCGATAATACCGGTTTAGCCTGACGGTATCTCTGATGTAACGCATTCCTTTTTAAGAACGTAACCATTCATAGTATTGTACATATTTTCCATGAAAGGAGTAAAGTTATGTATGGTTTGCTTAATCTTGGCAGTCTAGTGCTTGGTCTCATTGCTTGGACCCTTCCTCTAGTCAATCTCATGGGATATAAAAAGCATGGATATAGAAATTGGGCCGTTCTTTCCATGATGAGCATCGGTGCTTGTGCAACTTCGCTCAGTTTCCAAATTTTCTATCACAACCATCTGGTCACGATTGAGGACTGGACTGCTCTGTTGGATACGACGGATGCCGTGGTGTTCGCTACAGCCGTTCTTCTCGTTGGTACTATCCTATTAAATGGAATAAGTCTTTTTGTATATCGCGACAGAACAACAAAGTAGGAGTTACACTTTTTGGAAAGTACAAAAAAGCACCGGAAAACCGGTGCTTGCCTCACAATCATGAATTCGAAACTCCGTTACTTCCCCTTCGCAAACAAGCCCAACTTCTCGATCCGCGATACCGCTTCTGCCAGACGCTGTTCATCGGACAAGAGGGCAGCCCGTACGTAGCCTTCTCCGGTAGGGCCGAAGCCGATTCCTGGTGCGACGACGACATGCGCTTTTTCCAGCAGCAGGTCGGAAAAGGATTCCGAGGTATAGCCGGCAGGTACTGGCAGCCAGGCAAAGAATGAGCCTTGCGATGGCTGGGCTTGCCAACCGATGCGGTGCAGATTGGAAAACAGCGCGTTGCGTCGTCCCTCATAGACGGCTACCAGGTCACGCACACATTGCTGCGAATCGGTCATGGCTCGGGCTGCTGCCATCTGGACGGCACCGAACATGCTGACAAAATAATGGTCCTGAATCAGGTTGATCAGACGCACCAGCTCGCGATTGCCCACCATCGCGCCTACGCGCCAGCCCGCCATATTGTAGGTTTTGGAGAGCGTGTAGAACTCCACCCCCACTTCTTTGGCGCCGGGGAGCTGCATGAAGCTGACTGGTTTTTTGCCGTCGTAGCTAATCGCCCCGTAGGCAAAATCATGGCAGACGACGATCTCATGCTTTTTGGCAAAGCGAATGGTTTCTTCATAGAATTCGATCGGAGCATTGACTGCCGTCGGATTGTTCGGGTAGTTCAAAAACATCAGCTTGGCGCGATCGAGATCCGCTTGGCTCAGTTTGCTGTAGTCAGGCAAAAATTGATTTTCTGCCTTCAGCGGCATCATCACCATGCGACCGTCCACTACCGCCACACCGGACCAGTAATCCGGATAGCCGGGATCGGGTACGAGTGCGACATCCCCCGGGTTCATCAGCACCTGGCAGATTTCCACCAAACCCGTTTTGCTGCCGAAGAGAATCGCAACCTCCTCTTCGGGATCGAGATCGACGTCGAATTCGTTTTTGTACCATTGCGCCACGGCCTGCTTCAGTTCCAGGCGTCCGCTGAACGGCGGGTATTTGTGGTGCAGCGGATTGCTTGCCTGTGCCTGCATTTCTTCAATAATATGCGGCGGTGTCGGCAAATCGGGATTTCCTTGTCCCAGATTGATTACGTCATGTCCGGCAGCGATCACTTTGTTTACCTTCGCTACCAGCGTGGCAAAAAACTGTGTCGGCAACCGATCGATCATGTCAGCAGGTTGGATGCGCATCTCTCTTCAGATCCTTTCGAACAGTAGAATAAAAAACCCCTCTTTCCATACAGAAAAAGGGGTGTACTCACTTTCAAGACAAGAATGGGCACAGCTTAAGAAGCTGTGGGGCTTCTTCGGGTCAGTCCCTCCACCTCTACTATGGCAAGCGCTATTATGGAGTAAAACACGCGGAATATCATGTTTTGAATCTTCTTCATACTACTTGAGCGACTTGTGTGTGTCAAGAATTTGCTTGCCCC
>DASQMM010000241.1:0-5084 GCA_035645495.1 Brevibacillus sp.
CCTTGGCGTTACCTGTCCCGCCTCGAACGGCACGGACATAGCTGTTTTCTACGTGGATTTTGACCGGTTTCATCCCGGAGGCATAATAAGCACCTACTGGCGACAACAGGATGATCAGCTTGTACGTATGCGAAGCGCGAACACCCAAGCAAGGCTCCGTAGCAATCACGAATGGACGGATGTACAAAGAGGTTCCTTCAGCAGTCGGAATCCACTCTTTCTCCACGCTGACCAATTTTTTCAACGCTTCCGTCATGAACGCTTCATCCACAGTCGGCATGTCCAGACGAATCAGCGAACGGTTGAGGCGTTTGAAATTTTGATCAGGTCTGAACAGGCGCACCTCGCCTGCTTCATTGCGATATGCCTTCAAGCCTTCGAACACGGCTTGACCATAGTGGAATACCATCGCAGCCGGATCAATCGTCAGCGGGGAATACGGTTCAATTCTTGGATCGTGCCAGCCTTTCCCTTCGGTGTAATCCATGACAAAAATATGGTCGGTAAAATGCACCCCGAACGCAAGCTTGTCATGAGCTGGCTTCTCTTTTTTCTGGTCTGTCAAAGCAATGGTTAACTGACACTCCATTCTCTACATCTCCCTCACTATTGTGATCCTATGTGTACTAGTACTAACATAGCAACTATTTTGACAGATTGCTAGTCTATACGGACTGCCAACCGCTGCCGGATTTTTTCCCGCCCAAGTGAACATGCCATGCCGGAAGAAGCTTTTTGTCCACTCACCCGGACACCCGGCTCGTTGGTTTTTCTGTCTCCCCTCCATTATACTAGAAGGAAAGCTTGCGAACAGCTTCAAGAAAGGAGAATTTCACGCATGTCGATCTCACCTATAAAGCTCTCCCAGCGCGAAGCTATGCTGCTCGAAGCAGCACGAGCCCACGGTTTTGTCGATGAGGAGATCATCCACAAGCTGAGAGGGGGAAACCCTGCGCCATTTCTGGAAATCGAAGAAGGAAAATACGATTTTTCGCCACTCTTTGCCTTGTATGAAGAAAATCGTGAACTTTTGGAAGAAGCCATTCGCGAAGGGTATGCGATCAAATACACAACTTTTAATGGTATTAAGTTCATTTTAAATAAACGTTATAATCTGGTGTCGCCTCGTGACTATGAGGCCGAAGAGACTGCATTTAGCGGTATCCGACTGGCAGAAAAGGATGTAGCCTGGCTGCGTTCTACGCTCTCCGGCAACTGGCGGATCGTGGAGTTGGAACGATTGCCGAAGTCGGGTGAGTCAGTTATTCGGATTGAGTGGAACGGGTAGGGTGTGAAAAAGGAGGGGGCTGGACGTTGGCGGAATCTTTCTTTATGGAACGGATAAAAGAGGCATATCCTGAACTGATTATTACCTCGGTCGTGTGGAACAGGAATGGTCAGAACAACGATGTCTTCATCGTCAATGATGAGTTCGTCTTCCGTTTTCCCAAATACCAGGAAGGGATCCTTGCCTTGGAAAAGGAAGGGATGCTCTTGCGCTACATAAAGCCATACCTGACGTTGCCCATCCCGCAGCCGCTGTTCGAGCAGTTCGAGAGAAAAAGCGTCGGGTATGCCTTCAGCGGTTATGCCATGTTGGCGGGTCAGCCTTTTTTTCGGAAGTGCTATCAAAGCATAGAGAAGCAGGATGAACAGGCCTGTCTTGTAAAGCAGCTTGGCTGCTTCCTGCGAGAATTACACCATACCCCACTCTCACCATCCATCCTGGAAAAATGGGACAAGCCGGACATGGAAAGCACAATCGGTGATCTGTATTCGCGCATACAAGAAAAGCTCTATTCCTTTTTGTCAAAAGACACCCGCCAGGAGATCAGCAATCGCTTCGAGACATACCTCGGTGAACCCGCCCATTTTCGGTTTGAGCCTTGTCTCATTCACGGAGATTTTGGCTCAGCCAACATTTTGTATCAGCCGGAACAGTTTGCGATTTCGGGCATTATCGACTTCGGTAATGGCGGTTTGGGAGACCCCGCATACGATTTGGCGGGACTTTTCTCCTCTTATGGGTATGGATGTATCGAGCTTCTCTCCCGTGTCTATCCGCTCCATCACGAGCTTTTGGAGCGGATGAACTTTTATCAAAGCACATTTGCTTTGCAGGAGGCTTTGTTCGGTCTGGAACACCAGGACCAACAGGCGTTTCAAGCGGGCATCGCGCCCTATATGGATTCGAGCAACGGGGCAATATCCAAGGCATGAATCGTATTGCCTTTTCTTCCCGTAGTGGTCACCGCTTGGGAGAGAGAGTTGTAGATCGCCTCTTCGGTCGCTTCTGCACTCGCCGCAAACAACTCGTTCATCAGCGGGTGATCCTCGCGAAGCTGCGTTCGCGTCTCCGTCCATTCTGCCGTCTGGTGCGGGATTTTGTGTGCGGTCGAAAAGGCGATCACAATATCTCCGCTTCCGTGGCCGAAGTGGCTTCCTGTCCGCCCCAGACCAATTCCCGTCCGTTTGGCGAGACGCAGCAATTGCCGGTCGCTTACAGGGGCATCTGTCGCCAGAACGATAATAATAGAGCCGTCAGCAGGCTCCTGCAGGGCAGGGCTCCCTGTTTTCAACAGCTCGATACGCAGATCTTCTTTTCGTCCGAAGTTGCTTAACACCAGAACCCCTACTGTATAGCTGCACGCCTCACCAGCCTGTACCACGCGAGAGGAGGAGCCGATCCCGCCTTTGTAGCCGAACGCGACCATGCCCTTGCCCGCCCCGACAGCGCCTTCTTCGACAGGCTCCTCAGAAGCGCGGCGGATTGCCTCGATGGCATCCTGCGGGGTGACGGCACAGTGGCGGATAGAGTTCAGATGGCTGTCATTGCACTCTCCCACCACGATGTTGATCGTCCCGGTCGTATCTCCTATCTCTTCATGTCCGTCCAACATATATTGCAGGGTCCCCTGCGTGACTGCCGGGACAGAGAACGTATTCGTCAGCATGATCGGAGATTCCAGCACCCCCAGCTCGTTCACCTGCACGAGCCCGGTCGTTTTGCCGAAGCCATTGAGGATATAGCTGGCTGCGGTTACTTTTTCGCGGAACAGGCTGCCGCCATGCGGAAGGATCGCAGTCACGCCTGTGCAAGCGTATTCCCCTTCCCCCTCGTCAAGGGGATGATCCAGTGTCACATGCCCCACTCGCACACCGGCTACATCTGTGATGTCATTTTTCTCCCCCGTCGGCAATTTGCCTACGATCAAGCCGTGCGTACGGATCTTCTGTCTGTTCTCCTTCACCATAAAAGCTGCTTCCTTTCCTTTCCACCTTGGGATCGTAGTACCTTTATATCGGGCGGTTGCGCAAGAAATTCTCTCCGGCGAATCCGCGTACCTGGTCTTCGGAATAATGCTTCAACAGCTCGTTGATCAGATTCTGCGAATCCCCGGCATGCTCCAATCCGACGATCTTGGTATTGATCCCGTCGAAGTCAGAGCCGAGTCCGATGTGTTTCTCGCCGCCCAGGGCGCAGAAATGGTCGATATGCTTGATAAGATCAGGGATCGTGACCTCGCCTTCCTCTTTCTTGATAAACATCGTCACATAAGTGATATGCAGCATGCCTCCCTTGGAGAAGAGTGCTTGAGCCTGCTCATCACGCAGATTTCGCTGGTGATCGCACAAGGCTCTGGCATTGGAATGGCTCGCGACAGGGTATTTTGCCAGCTCGATCACATCCCAGAAGCTGCCCTCGCACAGATGGGAAACGTCTGTCAGGATTTTGTGCTCATTATGAAATTTCACAATCTCCTTGCCAAACAGCGTCAGTCCGCCGTTTCTTGTTTCATCCGCGCCATCTGCCGCCAGATTGGCATGGTTCCAGGTCAGACCGACAGAGCGCACGCCTAATTGATGGAGAAGTCGGAGCTTGCCGAGATCATTGCCGATCGGCTCTACTCCCTCCAGCGTCAGAAAGGCCCCTATTTCTCCATCCTGCAAACGGTCAAAATCGCTCCATTCCTTGATCTGCTTCATCTCTGGATTTTTCGTAAGAACTTCGGCGTAAAAATAATCAATCTGATCCAACGCACACTGGAAGCGTTGCTCTGACTTCATTTTTTCCGGGGTGTAGATCGCGTACGCCTGTACCTTCACGCCCCCATGCTGCAAACGCTGCTTGTTCGTATCCAGCTCTTCCCCATTTTCATAGGACAACTTTCCGTCCGCGTACCACAGTTTTAACAGGGCGTCACAATGAAGGTCGATAATATCCATAGATTCGCCATCCTCTTGATCAGAATTTTTAGATACATTGCTACTTATTAAGTTGTAAGGTAATGTATTTTTATATAGAAAGCAAATAAAAGATTACCATATCCATAATTAAAAATTCACATAATGGAGCGCACAGCCTATGAACATGGAGCAAATCGAAGCGTTTATTTTCGTCTCGTTGACAGGAAGCTTCAGTAAGACAGCGGAGCTCTTGTATCTCTCCCAGCCAACCGTAAGCATGCGGATCAAATCGCTGGAAAGCTCCCTGGACTGCAAGCTGTTTCAACGGTCTGGCCATATGATCTGTCTGACCAAGGAGGGCGAGATCTTCCTGCCTTACGCCAAAAGCATCCTCCATTCTCTCCAGGAGGGGCAACAGGCAATCCAACGCTCATACGGGGACATCGAAGGCGAGTTGACGATTGCGACAGTTTTTGTCGCGGCCTTCTACATCCTGCCAGATCTCGTGGAGCAGTTTCAACAGCAATATCCCAAGGTCAAGCTGACGATCTTGACCGGACACTCGCATCAGGTATTGGACATGGTGCTCAATCACGAGGTCTCGTTTGGCATTGCCAGAGCGGTAACTCACCCGCAGATCAACCAGATTCAGTTGATGTCGGATCAAATGGTGCTGGCAATCTACCCGGAACATGAATTCTCCTCGCGTCAGCAAGTAACGATTGAAGACGTGGCTCGCGAGCGATTGATCCTGTTCAACCGGGGCTCGCTGGACTGGAAGCTGATCGACAGCGCCTTTACGCACTACCAGCTAAAAAACCGGGTCGTCATGGAAGTGGACAATATCGAGGTCGTGAAACGCATGGTCAAGCAAAAACTCGGGATCGCCTTCGTCC
>DASQMM010000242.1:0-14012 GCA_035645495.1 Brevibacillus sp.
GGCCTTGTTCACGACTGCCTGTTCTCCAGAGTCCTTAACCGAACAATCAAAGTACGGCGAGCTATCCAGCTCCTATACCGATCCAGAGATCAGCGTGGAATTGCATCTGGAGAAAACAGAGTATGAAGCTCCACTTGACACCATCCAATTCGAGGTGAAAAATTCGGGACCCGGCACGATTCAATTTGGGGTTGAATTCCAGGTCGACAAACGTGAGCAGGGTGTATGGCATGTCGTTCCTTTTAAGGAGAATCACGGTTTCCCCTCGATCGGGGTCGAACTGGAGCCGGGAAAGGCCTATCAGGGAAAGGTTGAAGCAGCTTCATTTGATTACAGCTTTCCTTCGGGCGAATACAGGATCATCAAAAAAGTCTACTTAGACGGGAAGGAAATCGTACTGGCTACGGAGTTTCAGATCAAAGAACCGGCTAAATAGGAATAAGAAAAAGAAGAACCGATACTCTTCCGTAATGGAAAAGCATCGGTCTTTTTTAACATGAGCGGCAATCATTCAACATTTTTTTATTGATGATCCTGATTTTATCTACGCTGGATTCCGGACTCTCCGCACTGATGAAGATCTCATTATCCCCTGCTTTGTAGAAAAGTGTATAATCGCCATCTACCAGGCTCTCCCCTTGTTCCACTGGGGGGCCAAGCGCATCGATGATCTTCGTCAGATTGGTTTCGCTCAAATGAGAAGCACTTAGATGGATGGCGTAAACACGATTTTTGTTGTCAAAGTAAAGAATGCCTTCCGGGAGTTTCTCAAACGCGTAATAGATTCCCCCCTCGTACACCTCCACCTTCGTCACCTTTCCGTACTTCCCGATGACATCATCCTTCGTCATGCCAATAGATACATCAAATCCGTTGCTCTCATTCCGAGCCAGACGGGGCAGAAAATCCTGGTCCAAGAGGAGCTTCTTCTTCTCAACCTGTTCAGGGACATCCTTCGGCTTCGGAGAGGGTTCTACTGTAGGCACGGGTTCCATTGAAGGAACGGGTTCGGATACAGGTTCTTCCTCTTGCGAAATCATCTCAATGGTTTGATCGCTGGCTGCTGTACACCCCATCATGAGTATTGCGGTGAACACCAATAGAAAGGCAAAACGCTTCAATCCACTCACCAACTTTTTCCATAGTCACTGTTATGAACTATGACGCATCGGCTAGCGGATTGTTACTGGGTTTTTCCTACATGTTCAGGGAAAGCGAGGGGAAAATAAATAACGCATCGCTATTATCTGCTCCAAGGAGGATCGGCATGTCGTCCACATATCGTTGTTACCACTGTGAGCATGAATCTCCTTCTGCCCACTTGATCACGTTTTTCCAAGGAACAGAAGAGCGGGACGAGCTACTCTGCGACTCCTGTTATGCTGACTGGCTGGAAGGCCTCAAGGTTGAACCATAAGAGAGACCGTGTATGAACATGCCAGATCCCACCCGATTCTCACTTCAACTCGGGCGGGATCTGGCATTGCTATGCTCGGGCATCCACACCGACTGCCTGACTGATGTGGGTAAAACCGTCCTTCGCCATGAGCTCCAGCAGCTTTTTGTTTATTTGTTTGGCAATGCCAGGTCCCTGGTAGATCATCCCCGTATAGACCTGAACCAAGCTGGCGCCAGCCCGTATTTTTTGATAAGCATCTTCACCGGTAAAAATGCCGCCTACCCCGATTACTGGTACTTTATCTCCGACTTCCTGATAAATTTCCTTCACCCATTGCGTAGAGCGCTCCGTCAACGGTCTTCCGCTCAAACCGCCCGCCTCATCCGCATTCGGATGATTCTGGACGGCTTCGCGGGAGAGCGTGGTGTTGGTTGCAATGATGCCCGAGATGCCCTCCTCTACTGCGGCCTGAACGACATCTCGCATATGCTCGTCCGACATGTCTGGCGCTACTTTGAGGAGAATCGGTTTTTTTCTGGCTCCGCGCGCTTCCAGCTCGGCAGCTTTTTCCCGAATGGCACGGACCAGGTTGCGCATACTTTGCGTCTCTTGCAGATCGCGCAGGTTGGGGGTATTGGGAGAGCTGATGTTGATCACGAAATAGTGGCCGTACGCATACAGCATGTCCAGGCATTTGCTGTAATCGCTCGCCGCCTCTTCATTCGGTGTTGTCTTGTTTTTCCCGATGTTAATGCCGATCGGGGCCTCTGAATAGGCGTAGTCGATCAGGTTTTTCCCTGCAAGATAGGCCCCGTGATTGTTGAAGCCCATCCGATTGATCACAGCCTGATGCTCGGCCAAGCGGAAAAGTCTTGGCTTGGGGTTGCCCGGCTGTCCTTGAGGCGTCACGGTGCCAATCTCGACAAAGCCAAAACCAATGGCTGCCAGCGCGTGATACACTTCGGCATTCTTGTCAAATCCAGCTGCAAGACCGACCGGGTTGGGAAATGTCAGGCCCCAGAGCTCCGTCTTCAACCGTTCGTCCGAGACTCCGTAGAGCATTTTCAACATCCGTTTGCCCACGCCCGATTCCTCAGCCAGTTTCAAAGCGTGAATCGTCTTTTCATGAATCTCTTCTGGATCGAGCCGGAAGAGGTATTTTCGTAGTAGTGGATACATCGTAGGCTGCACTCCTTACCGCGTTTTCCTTCACGTAGGATAACATAATTTCACCGCGAGAGTAACCTTTATACGCGATACATATTTCCAATTGAACAGGCAAACGCTATCATTACCACCGACTGGGGGGTGACCTCACGCAGATGAAATTGGACGGAAAAATCGGCATCGGACAAACAATCATGTTGTTCATGCTTACTGTCGGAATCACCAATCACGTCACTGTCATTCCCTTATTGTTGAGTGCGGCAGGGCGTGACGCCTGGCTTTCCGTCCTGATAGGCGCGATCCCTTTTGCAGGCTGGGCATGCCTGCTCGCTTTTATCAACTCGCACCTCCGCCAGGAACCCCTGCATGAATGGATCAAACGAACGCAGAGCAGATGGGTCAGCAATCTTTTGCTCGGACCAATCGTTTTTGCTTTATACATGATGGCGCTGGTTCATTTGATCGACACGCAGACGTGGACGACAGTCAATTACCTGCCACGAACTCCGGAATGGTTTACCGCTCTCGTGCTCGTTGTGTTTTGTGTGATTGCCGCCAACGGGGGCATTTCCCCTTTGGGTATCACGGCAGGAGTCATTTTGCCATTCGTTTCCATCCTTGGTTTCTTTATTGCCTTTGGCAATATACCCAAAAAGGACTACACCCTGCTCCTGCCCTTTTTGCAAAACGGGATGGAGCCTGTCCTCCACGGCTTGGTGTACGTCGGCGGCGGATTTACTGAGCTGATTATTGTGCTCTTGCTCCAGCATCACGTCAGAAAGCCATTGTATCTTACCCATTACATCGCCATGCTGATCATAGCGATTATTCTGACCCTGAGCCCACTGACCGGAGCAATCGCCGAATTTGGACCTGTCGAATCAACACGCCAACGGTTTCCAGCCTTTGAACAGTGGCGTTTGCTGTCGATCGGCAAAAACTTCGAGAACATGGAGTTTTTTGCGATCTACCAATGGCTCTCCGGTTCTTTCATTCGCATTTCTCTATGCCTTTTTTTAATGGTGGAGGTCATGAAAATCATCAATCCCCGTAAAAAGACCTACACGCTGGTGTTTTTGGGATTCAGCATGATTGCTTTCACAAGTCTGCCCTTTAGCGACATGCATTTTATGACGTTTTTGAGCAAGGTGTACTACCCTCTTTTCATGACACTCATCCTCGTGATTACGCTTTGTATAGCAGGACTGGTCTTGAGTAATCGAAACCGAAAGAGGGATACCAACCATGGATCGTGAAGCCACGTTGCGGGAAACTTATGCGCTTTGTGCAGACGTACACTTTCTGCGGCTGGTTACCAGCGAAAATCAACCCATTCTCCTTCTGTACTGTGAAGGAATGGTAGATACCGCGCACATGCAAAAAACCGTCTTGCCCAGACTCCACCATGCCCTGGCAAAAGGAGATTTGCGGACACTCCCGCTGCACCAGCTGGACGATGATCAGGAAACGTGGAATGAACGCCTGTTTGCAGGGGATCTGATTATTTTTCCCGGCGAATCTCCTCCGTTTACCTGGGATATATCCAACCGGCCGCAACGTTCTACGGAGGAAGCCAATACCGAAGTCTCGATCAAGGGTCCGCGGGACGGATTTGTGGAGGACCTCTCTGTCAATGTGGCCTTGATTCGCAAACGTCTGCGTACTCCTTCTCTCGCCTATGAAGCATTCGTCCTGGGAACCCGATCTCATACCAAGGTCGCGCTGCTCTACATCGTTGATGCTGCACCGCCTGATGCCGTAGATATGATGCGGGAAAGACTTCTCGATTGCCGCAATAAAAGATTCATCAACAGTGCGATTCTGGAACAAAAGCTAAGCGACCACACGTATTCCTTGTTTCCTCTGGTCGACTATACAGGCCGGCCTGATTTCGCCATCTACATGCTCATGGAAAAAAAGATCCTAGTGCTGGTAGACGGATCACCCATCGGGCTGATCGCCCCGGTAGCCCTGCTGGAGCAAATCAAGTCCCCGGAGGATGATCAGTATCCCATCATCTTCGTTTGGCTGGAGCGCCTGCTTCGTTTGGGCGGTATCTTTATTGCGATTTTTCTCCCTGGGTTCTGGATCGCACTTGCCGCTTACAACATCGAAGAGTTCCCATTCCAATTATTGGCAACTGTAACGCAAGGCCGGCAGGGGTTGCCATTCTCTGCCCCAATGGAGTTATTTGGCATTCTCTTTATCTTTGAATTCTTGCGTGAAGCCGGGGCCCGTCTGCCCAAAACAGTCGGCCAGACACTTGCCCTGGTAGGTGCACTGATTATTGGCGATGCCTCCATCCGGGCAGGAATCACCTCCCCATCCATGCTGTTCGTAGGCTCGCTGACGATCGTCGCATCCTTTACCCTGATCAACCAATCCTTGAGTGGAGCCGTCACTGTGGCGAGAGTGGGGGTTTTTCTTCTCTCCTCGATTGTCGGCATGTACGGGTTCATCATGAGCATTCTGATCATCGTCTACTATTTGTCGACCCTTTCTTCTTTGGGAAGACCCTATGTCTTGCACAACTCGTCGAATTTTATCGTGACGCTCGGAAAACTGCTGTTTGCTCCCTTGATCCATGTTTTTAAAAGTCCCCGTCAAAAAGGAGGAAAGCAATGATGAAGCGCCAGCTTACAGCTTGCCTGATGCTGCTCTTTTCATTGGCCTTTATCAGCGGGTGCTGGGATCAAAAGGCAATCCAGAATCTTCGCTATTTGTCTGCTCTGGGTCTCGATTATGTAGATGGCCACTACGTGGTCTACGCCCAATCCGTCGATCTGGCTACGGTGGCTATGCAGGAAAAGGGAGGGAAAAGTATGCCTACTCCCTCCATCATCTCCATTGGGCGCGGAGATACGTTGCAAAATGCGATTGACAATATGCAAAAAAACTCACAGATCCCCCAGTTCTCCGGGTTCGTATCCGCACTTATTTTTCACGAACGCCTTTTGAAGAAGGAAATTGTACCTACCTTTGATATCTTGAACCGTTACGGGCTGCTCCGTTATACAAAATGGGTCTTCGGCACGAGAGAATCCCTGACCGAGGTGCTAAGCGACCATTCAGCATTCGGATTTTCTCCGCTTGTCTCCATCTTGCATGAACCCTACGACCTTTATCGGGAACGCTCCTTTATCGAACCGATTCAGTATTACCAATTTGCGGCTCGATTCTGGGAGCCGAGCAATACCGTCCTGCTGCCCAATATCACGGTCTACAAGCACTCTTGGAAAGAGAACGAAAAAAACCTCTCACGGCTCACACTGGACGGCGTTCACGCGATCCACCGCGGAAAATGGAACCAATTTCATCCTAGCAAGGATTTGCTGGGTCTTCGCTGGATGAACCCCCATACTGTCTTTTCAGGGTTGGTTATTCGCGACAAGCGTGTACCCAAGGCGACTCTTCGGATTCAACATGTCAAGCTGGATGTAAAAATCACTTCGGATGGCAGCAACCCTCGCTTTCATATCACGATCCACCTTCGTGGCTTTGTTCGTGAAGTCTTGAGCGATGTGTCTCTTTCATTCATCAAACAAAATGCAGAACATCAAGTCAGAAACCAAATTGAAAGTACATTTGCCAGAGCGCTAGCAAAAGGAGCGGATATATACGGGTTGGAATCGTACTTGCAGAAATACAGCAACAAGACCTGGAAGGAGTTTGCGAAAAACCACAAGCGAAGGCTGTCCGAGGACGCGATCGCGGGGATAACGGTTAAGCTGTACTTGAGCGATTCAGGAAAAATGAAAATGAAATGGTATGACTATCCTGAGGATTTACTGCCCTGAAAAAGACAAAAAAGCTGCCTGCCCCCAACGAGGGAGCAAGCAGCTTTGGCATGGCTTTAGTTTTTCACAAGCAAAACTTCTTCAATGGATGCATACGGCAGATTATGTGCATCTGCGACTGCTTTGTAGGTCACTTTGCCATCAATAACATTGACGCCTTTTGCCAGCGGACGGTTGTCGCGAATGGCCTGCGCATAGCCTTTGTTCGCCAGTTGCACCGCATAAGGAACGGTTACATTGGTCAGAGCCAGCGTCGATGTGCGGGCGACCGCTCCCGGCATGTTGGCTACTGCGTAATGGATCACGCCATGTTTTTCATACGTTGGGTTGTCATGCGTGGTGATCCGGTCAATCGTCTCGATGGAACCGCCTTGGTCGATTGCCACGTCTACGATGACAGAGCCTGGCGTCATATTTTTCACCATTTCTTCCGTGACGAGACGAGGTGCGCGGGCACCTGGGATCAACACGGCGCCTACCAGCAAGTCTGCCTTTTTCACGGCATTGGCGATGTTGAAAGAATTGGAGATCAACGTCTGCACACGGCCTTGGAACAAGTCATCAAGTTGGCGCAAACGATCTGCATTCACATCGATAATGGTCACATTGGCACCCAGTCCGACCGCCATTTTGGCTGCGTTGGTTCCTACGATCCCGCCACCGATCACGACGACTTCGCCTTTGGGTACGCCAGGTACGCCGCCGAGCAATACGCCTTTGCCGCCGTATTGTTTTTCCAGGAATTGCGCGCCGATTTGTACGGACATGCGGCCCGCCACTTCGGACATTGGCATGAGCAAAGGAAGAGCGCCATTGTCGAGTTGAATAGTTTCATAAGCGATGGCAACGACTTTCTTCTCCATCAGTGCGCGAGTCAGTTCAGGTTCTGGAGCCAGATGAAGGTAGGTAAAGAGTATCAAATCTTCTTTGAAGTAGGCATATTCGGATGGAAGGGGTTCTTTCACTTTCATGACCATGTCTGCTGCCCAAGCTTCTGCAGCGCTGTCTACGATCTGCGCGCCTTGAGCCGAGTAGTCTTCATTGGTGAAGCCACTGCCCAATCCCGCGTTGGTTTCAATGCGAACAGAATGTCCACTTTGTACAAAAGCTGCAACTCCTGCCGGTGTGATGGCAACGCGATTTTCATTGTTTTTTATTTCTTTCGGTACTCCGACGATCATGACAGGTAGTCCTCCTTCAAATTGCCGTTATAAAAGATTATTACCATTTTACAGTGTTTTTCATCGCTTTTTCCTTGGCGATTCCCTTAATCTTCACATTCCGCATTTTGTGGATATTCACAAACGAACTATTGTTCGTGATTAATCTTGGCCATTTTCAGTTCCAAATAGAGGGCTGCCCGCTGGTTCATATTCTCCAGATCGATCCCCATAATTTCCTCGATCCTGCGGAGCCGATAGCCCAGCGTATTGGTATGGATGTGCAGCAGCTGAGCCGTAACGTTCATTTTGCCGGCAGCATCCAAAAAGGTTTCCAAGGTTTCCAGCATGGCGGTCTGGTTGTCCCGATCATACTGTTTCAATTTATCTAGACGCTCATTGCGGTATCCCTCTTCTTCCTCCCATTTTTTCAACTGCAACAGATAGCGGTAGATGCCCAATTGATGATACCCGTGGATGCCTTCCGTCTCTCGCGGGAACAGCTTTTTCACCTTGACTGCATGGAGCGCTTCCTTGTAGCTTTTCACAATCTGGGCATATCCGCCGCTGTATGCTCGTCCATAGCCTGCGATAACCTTGCCTTCGCTTGCCTGCATGACAAGCTTGCTTAGCGAGTCTGCGAGGAACTGCTCAACCTTTTTCAACAACCCGTTCCACTCATCCTTCTTCGCGTCCGAGCGCCCGATCAGAAGAATGATTTGCGAGCCGTCTACGACCCAGTACAGCTTGTCGCGCATCAATAAGGGATACAAATATTGGTCCAGCCTTGCTCCCGCCGCTTCGACGATACAGATCAGATACGTCGTAGGCATCTGCATCTGCAAGCTCTCCGCCTTCTGTCTGATAGCGGTTTCACTCGAATGATTGCCCAGCAGCAATTCCCATAAAAATTCGGTACGCCGCTGTTCCTCCGCCTTGCGCTTCCCTTGCCTCTGAATCAATCTGGAGACGGCCGCCTTGGCTGCCTGCCGCAGGATTTCATCATCCTCTGGCGTCAAGGGCCTGTTGACTTCCTGTGCCCAGATATACCCCAGTACGTCATTGCTCCGCTTGATCGCGATCGCGACCCGCTTGCCCAGCCCGATATCCTCCTTGGCCGGAATATGAACCGGATCATCCTGCGTCAACAATTCCTGAAAGACGCCATCCTTCCACAAACGTGTCAAAACCTTCTCCGGCACCCTGCGCCCCATAATCGTAGACCATCTGGCAGGGTCGGTACTGTCGCCATGTGAGCTGTACGCGATCAATTTGTGATCCGAATCTTCTATCGTAATCGGATTTTGTACCAGTTCTGCGATCAAATCAGCCAGTTCATCCATATCCGCATGCGGGTACTGTTGAAAGTAACGGGGTTGAGAAGACACATTTTCACCTCTTTACCGTGCAGATTTACGCGTTCTTCCATTATACCAAAAAACCGCCTCTTCTCCACGAAGCGGCGGTCAAGATTCTCTTTATACCAAGCGTGTGATGGCATCCAGAATCTGCTCTTTTTGGAACGGCTTGACGACAAAATCGCTGGCCCCTGTCTTCATTGCTTCCAGCACCTTCTGGCGGTGTCCGATGGCGGAGCAGATCAGCACCTTGGCATTGCTGTCATACTCCAGGATGTGGCGCATGGCATCAATCCCGTGCATATGGGGCATCGTAATATCCATCGTCACGATATCGGGCTTTAATTCCTTGTACTTCTCTATGGCGTCTAAGCCATCGCTAGCTTCTCCGCAAACCTCATGATGACCAGCAACCATTTCACACAGCATCTTTCGCATAAATACAGCATCGTCAACAATCAGCAAACGGGCCAAGCTGTCCCATCTCCTCGCTTCAAACTCATCTTTCTCTTAACTTTTACAAAAAATGAGCAGCTTGTCCACGAGAGAAAATGACTACTTTTGTCGAATTACTCGCGAAAATCCGCGTCGCCCCACCCGTAAATAGCATTTGGATGACTAGACGGGTCAGGGTGAGGAGTTGTAATCCCGATTTCTGGGCCCGTTACCTGGGTAATTTCATCCGGAATGTGAACCTGCGGAAGCTCGATCATTTCTTTCTCTTGTTCTTTTTCCATTGGTTTTCCACGCCTCCTTGGGTTATGTTGAAGATTACATTCTTCCATAGCCTGCCCCTGGGAGTTGTTTGTCATTCGATCGCACAATTTGGCCAAATTTCTTCAAATTTCCAGCAGGATAATGTAGAAATAAGTCGAAGGTATTATTTTTGGGCCATTACCCACGCTCAAAATAGGAGGTATGATGGATGCCCAAACTGCGGTCCTTTCCCGCACTATTTACCGGCTTTATCATCGGGTTGCTCATCCTCGTTACGAGCCAGTTTCTTATCAGCATGCATCAATTGAATTCCATCCACAATCATAGCATGATCACCAATCAAATCCGTGTTGCTCTTTTGCTGGAAGGCCCTACTTATGACCAGGGCTGGAACAGCAGTGCGCTGGAGAGCTTGCAGGATCTCCAAAAGAAAATGGGATTTTCGCTCGACATCGCCAACAACGTGAAGCCTGCAGAGATCGAGGAGGTCGCCAAAAAATTCGCTGCCAACGGATACGATCTGGTTTTCGGTCACGGGGTGATTTTTTCTGAAGCTTTTACCAAAGTAGCGGCAAACTATCCGCAGACTCGATTTGTATCTTTTAATGGGGAAGCGCGTTATGAGAATCAGACTGCGATCCGTTATGACATGAAGCCTGCGGGGTACCTCGTGGGTTATCTGGCTGCCAAAATGAGCAAATCACACAATATCGGTTACATCCTCGTCAATAAACCGCCTGAGATGGCTCAATTGGAAGGGTTTCGCGAAGGTGCAAGAAAGGCAAATCCGAATGTTGCCGTCTCCGTGGGGTACATCGCTGATTTCAACGACATTGAAAAAGCCGTGGTGGTCACACGCGAGATGATTGCCGCCGGAGTCGATGTCGTGTATACCACTGGCGACAGCATCAATCTGGAAGTGATTACGGAAGCGCAACGCTCCGGAGTCTATTCCATCGGCTACATTGCAGATCAACACTACATCGCGCCTGATTATGTGCTTACCTCCCTGATCCAGGACGTCGGGCAATGCTATCGTTTGATCATGGATCAATTTGTTCAGGGGAAACTCCCGCATGGCACCGTCAAATTCGGCCTGTCCGAAGGCGTGAACCATCTCAGTCCATTTGGTCCAATGGTTCCCCAAGAAATTCGCGATGAAATCAATCAGGTACTGAATACACTTATCACGTCACCTGATCCGCTTGGAGGATAATCAACCATGTTGTTCATCCGCAATCTGGGTTTTCAGAAAAAAATGATGCTCAGTTATCTCGTCATGATGCTGCTGATCGGCATTGTCACGTCCCTGTTCAGTTATCAGATGACAAAAGTGACAGCCGATGAAATGTATCTGACACAGACGTTGCTGCCGCAAACCAGCGCTCTTCTCGAAGTGAAAAATCAGGTTTACGAAAAGTCCTACGCACTGAAAATGTATACGGCTACGGGTGATCCCACTTATCTCGATACGTACTACACCAACTTAATCGATAGCTCCCGTTTTGAGTCTGTCACCCCAACCGAGATGAACAGCGGCTTGTTCACGACGATAGACTCGATTCGCAAGCTTGATTTTCTGTTCATGAACAAGGTCAATCCTTTATTGAAAGCGGACAATGTCACCGCCGTCAGCTACGTCCTCAAACATGAAGTGCAGCCGCTAATCGATCAGTTGGAGCGGAACCTTTCCTTTTCACTCAATCAGTTGGATTACCAAACCAATAAGGAGTTTCAGCAGACGACAGAAAGCATCGAGGTCTCTCTCATCCTGACATACACCGTATCCATCGCTTCGATTCTCTTCGGATCGTTTTGTACGATTTACTTCAGAAGGGAGCTGCTGCGCCCGATCCATTCACTGGTCCAGCAGGTACGGGACGTATCGAAAGGCACGTTCGGACAGCAGATCATCTATACGGGACGAGATGAGTTTCGCGAATTGGCGAACGAATTCAATAAGATGTCTCTCAACATCGCCACTCTTTTTGAACAGGACAAGGAGCAAAGACTCGTATTAATCGAGGAGAAGAATCTGCGGGAGCAAATCCTCAATTCCTTGCCTGTCGGCATCATTACGCATCCCTCTCCCACTGCGGAAATCCACGTTAATGAGCTAGCGAAAAATCTGATTCAGTTGGATGAACAGGGGTACCCGGTTACGGAAGGATCAGGGAAATCGTTGAGCGAGGAAGGAGAAGTCTCCTGGTTCGTCAATCAGAAAATGACGTTGTTCAAGCAGGATGGCACGCCTTTTACAGCGCTGGTCTCACGCGTCCCCCTACACCACCAGCATCAACCCGAGGAAACAGGCTGCATGATCGCCTTTTTGGATATTACCGAACAAGAAAAGGTGCAGGAGTATCTCAATCAATCCGAAAAGCTGGCAATGGTCGGCCAATTGGCGGCCGGAGCGGCGCATGAGATACGCAATCCGCTAACCGTGATTTACGGCTTTATCCAATTGCTCGAACAAGGGTTGTCCGATCAGGAGCGCGAAAGACACTATATCCCGTTGATTTTGCAGGAGATTGAGCGGGTTAATCGGATCGTTACGGAGCTGTTGATGCTGTCCAAGCCATCCCTGCCGAACTATCGGGAGGTCAAGCTGTCCGCGGTTCTGCATTCGCTGCTTCCACTGATGCAGGCGGAGGCCATGCTGCACGGCATTCAAATTATCGACCGCTGTGATCCGGATACGCGTATTCATGTCGATGTGGAGCAGTTCAAGCAAATCCTGCTAAATCTGATGAAAAACAGCATCGAGGCCATGACGGGGGGCGGTTTGCTCACTATCGAAAGTCAAATGGATGAAACATGCGTCCATATCACCGTCAAGGATACGGGAGAAGGCATCTCCCCCGAGTTCCTCGTACGGATTTTTGACCCGTTCTTCTCGCTCAAGGACGAAGGGACAGGTCTTGGACTCCCGATCTCTCGCCGGATGGTGGAAAATCACGGCGGAGAACTGAACATCCAGAGCAAAAAAGGGCAAGGGACGGAGATCACGATCTCTTTGCCGCTGCATCCAAACAATCTGGATACCTAGGGTTTGCCCCTGTCGCCGACGGCATCCAGCCAGGCAAACATGCGACGTGTATAGCTCTCCAACTCTTCTCCCTTGAACAAGTGGCTGGCCCTGTCTGCCAGCCATATTTCATAGGGCTTGTCCTGCTGCTGCAGCGCATGGGCCAATCGTCTGGCATGCTCCACACCGACATTCTCGTCAGCAGTCCCGTGGATGATCAGGACCGGACAAGAAATCTCCGCGACCCGGTACAAGGGCGTTCTGTCCCGATAGGCTTCCGCCTGTTTGCGCGGGTGGCCGACGATCCTGCGCAGCATCCGCCGCAGGTCTACTCTTTCCTCATAGGTCAAAAAGAGATCGCTGACTCCTCCCCACACCACGACAGACAAGAGATCGCGACATTCCATCGCGGCAAACAAGGCCATGATCGCCCCCCGTGAAAAGCCGTAAGCACTGATCCGCTCCCGGTCTACATAAGGCAATTGCTGCAACACCTCATAGGCGGCAAATACATCATGGCGATCTGCACCGCCAAATTCATCTCTGCCCTCTCCACCCTCATTTCCCCTGTAATGCGGCGCGAGGATGACGTACCCGAACGAGGCCATCTGGCTGATCCGTTCGGGTCTCACCTGGCCTACCCCGCGTATCCCGCCGCGGCAGTAGAGCAGAGCAGGCAGTCGGCGGCCTTCTTTGCCTGCTTCTGCCAGCTGCTGCTCTGGTACAGCCAATGCTGCTTTGACCCGTAGCCCCTGACTGTCATAGCTGACCGTGTACAGCGCGATGCCGGGAACGACGGAATCGGTTCTCTCCATGCTCACTCCCCGCATCTGCATGTCCTGGATGTGCACAGTCTCCTCCCCCTTCTCTTTCACCAGATCACAAGCCTAGTATCCACTGCTGGACTTCGCCAATCACTCTGAAAAATACGGAAAAGAAAAAGGACGGGGAAGGTCCCCGCCCTTATCTTTTTCGTTATAACAAGGCTTAGTAGCCGCGTTTTGCGTTCTTTTTGTTGATGGTCGCGAGGTTTTCTTCGCTGTGCTTCATCCATTTTTTCAACTTATCCTCAAAGGATGCCGCATTATCCCGTCTTGGGTTCCCTCCGCGGTCGCCACCACGATATCCACCACCACGACGTTCTTCTCGTTCCGGACGCTCAGGCGCTGGGAGTGCGGCGCGAACCGAAAGCGAGATTTTACCTGCATCATCAATCGAGAGTACTTTTACTTTCACTTGTGCTCCCACGGAAAAGTGATCGTTAATGTCCTTTACAAAACCGTTTGCTACTTGGGAAATGTGGACCAGACCCTGCTCCGTTTCGCTGACTGCTACAAACATCCCAAACGGTTTAATTGCTGTCACTTTTCCCTCGATGATGCTTCC
>DASQMM010000243.1:0-1685 GCA_035645495.1 Brevibacillus sp.
TGTATTTTGGCTCCATTATCGCTGCTTTATTGGCAATCCTGAGCAGTGTGGGGAGCATCGCTTCGGAAATCGAGAGCCATCAGATCGATACCTGGCTTGCGCGTGCGATGACACGCAGACAATATATGCTCGGTAAATTTCTGGGGTTGGCCAGCATGCTGATTCTCTACGCGGCGCTCCTCTACCTGGGACTGATCGCCATCAACCAATGGGTCGGAGGCGGTGAAATGGCAGTGCAGCTACGTGCAACGCAGGTCATCACTGGGCTCGGCTACTTTCTTCTCCTGCCGGTCATCCTGGTTTGCGTATCCCTGCTGATGAGCAGCATGACCACGACCGTCACCGGAGGCATCTTCCTGATCATTCTTTATGGCATCAGCTTTATCGGCGGTTTCGTCGAACAATTAGGCTCCTTGATTCACCAAGAATCCCTCGTTCAGATCGGCATTGTCTCCAGCCTGATCTTTCCGACCGATTCACTGTTTCGGCTGAGCATGCTCTCCTTGTTCGAGGCGGTGGACAATCCCTTGTCTTTTGCTTCCCAAGGCATCTTCGGTACTTCTTCTCCGCCGAGTGCCGCGATGCTCTACTATACCCTCGTGTACGGACTCGTCGCACTGCTGCTCGCGATCCGTATCTTTCAACGAAGAGATGTATGAATGGAAGACATAAAAAAGAGAACGGCCGTTAGGGCTGCCGTTCTCTTTCTTTTTCACGCAAGAGCTGGATCAGGGCGTCCAGCTTTTCATTTCGTTGTTGGTCATGGAGCGTTTTTTGTTTCATGAAACGAATGACTTGCACGATCAAGTAGATGATGAGGGCGTAGAAGGCCAGCATCAGCAAAAGCGGTATAAAGGAAGCAAAAGCAAATCCAAGGTCCATCATAGGTTCCTCCAAGTCTTCCTGACATTCCAATATTATACCATTTTTCCAAATGGGGAGGAAGAAAGGCGGCCTGTAGGATGACTTTTGCGTATCAATGGAAGGAACAAGCTGCTTCAACCCGATAGATTCGTTGTCCTCTCGAGGAAAAGCGCTCTTCGTATTCGGTCATGACATTGTCCTGAGCCAGTTTGGACTGGTGGAGATCAAAGGTGATGTTGCGGAGCTGGAAACGCTCTGCGGCCATCTGGTTCAGTGAGAACTCAAACAGTTTTTCATTGTCTGTCTTGAGATGAATCTCACCGTCCGGCTTCAACACCTGGCGATAGGTTTGCAGAAAACTAGAATAGGTGAGACGGCGCTTGGCATGTCTCGTCTTTGGCCAGGGATCGCTGAAGTTGAGATAGAGTCGAGAGATTTCATGATCAGCGAACAGGTCGGTCAGCATGGCTGCATTGTACTGGACGAAGGCGAGATTGGGAATCTCGCGGTATTCCGTGCGCTGTACAGCCCGCAAGACGACTTCAGCTTTCAACTCAACCGCAATGAAGTTGATGTCGGGATACAGGGCAGCCAATGTATTGATAAAACGTCCTTTCCCGCAGCCGATCTCTACGTGGATGGGATTGTTGTTCCCGAAGCGTTCATGCCACTTCCCCTTGAATGATACAGGATTTTGCACGAACGTCGGATATTCAGCCAGGGCCGACTCGGCACCTGGAATATTACGCAGTCGCATAGGTTGCCTCCTTGAAAAACGAACTCCTATTTACTTTACGATGACTCCCCTGATGTTGCAAGTA
>DASQMM010000244.1:0-2311 GCA_035645495.1 Brevibacillus sp.
TGTGCAGGAAGCGTTTGACCGCGTAGAGGCTTGGGCGAAGGAAGCTTTGGCCGCAATGGAAGAAGGAGACGATCTGCGCCTGCGCCTGTCCATTCTGAAAAAGCTGACTCGCCGTACGCCGATCAACACCGTTCAACTGAAACGCGCTATTGCTGATCGCGTCATTGAGGCAGATGGATACGTGGTATAGAACCTAAAGAACAATCATCAAGGAGCCAAGGGGATTTCCCTTAGCTCCTTTTTTATTTGATATTGCGAAAAAGCAACGCCGTTTCAAATCGGTTGTGAATAGTTTTCCCAGTAGTCACCAACGCTAACAGAACAAACTACTGGGAGGCAGGAAAGCCGCAAGATGAGAATCAGAGGATGGATGAAAAGAAAAAAGGCGTTTGTGACTGAGAGAATCAGCCCGTCTGCTCCCCTTGCTCAAAACCGCATGATCAGCAATCGCACAAGCGAGAACATCGAAGAGATAACCAATAGGTTTACCCTGACCCCTGACCTGGTTATTCGCAGCTTTACCAGCAACTATATGGAGGGGCAGGTAACGGTGGTTTACCTGGATGGGTTGGTGGACAAAAATTCCATCAATAACAATGTGCTGCGCCCCCTTATGGCTCCACCCGAACAAGGAGGCATCAGTATATTTGGTTTGTTGTCTGTTAGTCAAATTTCACCCGTCTACGATTTTCAAGCTGTCGAAGATAAAATTCTGCAAGGAAGCAGCTTGCTGTTTATAGAAGGGCAGCGAGAAGCGTATGCATTGGATACGAACGGATGGCCGCAACGTGCCATTGAAGATCCGCAGTTAGAAGCTTCTCTGAAAGGCGCTCATCAAGGCTTTGTTGAAACGGCTTTGCAAAACATTGCTTTGATTCGCCGATACATTCCCAATCGAGAGCTGAAGATCAAGGAATTCTTGATCGGAGAAAGAGGCGTCTGCAAAGTTTCTGTCATGTTTGTCGAAGATATTGTCGATCCGGATATGCTTCGAATCTTGGAGGACCGGATCACTGCTCTCAAAGTTGACTCCGTACTCAACACCGGAGAGCTGGAGGAAATGATTGAAGACAATCCATTCTCACCTTTTCCCCAATTTTATACTACGTCGAGGCCTGATACGGCTGCATCTCATTTGTTGCAGGGGCGAATTGCCGTTGTAGTGGATCGATCACCAAGTGTCTTGATAGCACCCACCACATTTATCTCGTTCTTTCAGTCTGTAGACGATTACAGTACGCGCTGGCTGGTGGCTTCCTTTATCCGTTTATTGCGCTTTTTGGCGATGGTCGTTGCGACTTTTCTGCCTGCCATCTACATTGCCTTGATCTCGTACAACTACGAGTTGATCCCGCTAGATTTGATTCTAACGGTGGGCGAATCAAGGGAAAGGGTGCCTTTTCCGCCTTTAATCGAAGCGGTGATGATGGAACTAACGCTGGAAATGCTGAGGGAAGCAGGGATTCGGTTGCCTTCTCCGATTGGGCAGACGGTTGGGATCGTCGGGGGTATTGTCATCGGACAGGCTGTCGTCCAAGCAGGGATTGTTAGCAATGTCATGGTGATCGTAGTGGCATTTACAGCGATCTCCTCGTTCATTTTTCCCAACTATGACATGGCTGCTGCTATCAGGCTGGTTCGTTTCGCCATGATGGGGCTTGCCTCGATGTTCGGGATCATCGGCATTATCATCGGCTTTATGATCCTGATTGGGCATCTGATCTCCTTGGAATCGCTGGGGGCACCTTACGGAAGTCCGTTTGCACCGGTAAGGTTTCAGGATTTGAAGGATACGTTTTTGCGGCTTCCACTTTGGCTAATGAAACAGCGGCCAACGAGTGTCTTGTCGACTCAATCGCGCCGACAGGGGAAAAACTGGAGAAAGGAGGATCAGAAATGAACAAATCGATACCACCCAAATTGACGGTCCTCCAGTACATTTTGATAATACATGGAACACAGGTGGGAATCGGTGTATTGTCCATGCCCCGAGAGCTGGCGGAAGCGGCAGGAACGGACGGGTGGATCTCTCTTTTGATCGGTTGGGGTGCAGCCGTAATCGCGAGTCTGCTGATTATCAGTGTCATGAAACGGTATCCGAATCATACGATTGTTGAGCTTCTTCCGCTATTCTTGGGAAAATGGGTAGGGGGAGCAGCTGTTGCTCTTGTCATTTTGTACTGTTTATTAGCCTGTATAACAGTTATTGGAAATACAATAGGGATCTTGAATGTATGGATTCTCACCCAGACACCTGGTTATTTGATTGTTTTCCTGTTTGTGATACCGACTTACGTGATCCTCCAGAAAG
>DASQMM010000245.1:0-4457 GCA_035645495.1 Brevibacillus sp.
GGGTTCACTGCCGCCAGACAGCCTGATTGTGGTACACTGAAAGAAAGTAGATGTCCACCCATATTATAACATGTACAATCAGCAAATACGTGAACAGGAGGTTACCTGATGCGCATATCCGGACAGCTTCTGTGGCGTACAGCAGGCTTTTTTTCGCTTCTCTCTTTCCTGCTGCTGGCCACAGGCTTTTTCCTCGCGCTCCAGCCGCAAGTCTTGGCACCGTCCAAAGCCCCCTCACCCTCACAAGCTGTCATTCCGGCTGCTCCTCCAGCAGTCGAAGGCATACAGAAAGTCGTGGCGCTCGGGGATTCCCTCACGCGCGGAGCTGGCGATGCCAATGGTCAAGGCTATGCCGGTCTGGTTCGGCAGGCACTGGAGAAGAAACGCAAGCATCCGATCACGTTTACCAATCTGGCGATCAACGGACAAGAATCCCCGGACCTGCTCAAGCAACTCGCCACAGAACAGGTGAAATCCCTGATCGCAGAAGCAGATCTGATCATGTTTACCATCGGCGGCAATGATCTCTTCAAGCAAACGGGCGGTCTTTACATGATGGAGAAAGAAAAATTGGCCGCAGCTACGAAGGAGCTTACGGCCAATTATCAAGAAATTCTTCGGCAGATTCGCACCCTGAACAAAAAGGCGCCAATCATCTACACATCATTGTACAATCCGTTTGGCAATACAGAAGCGGCTGCCGAGACGATTATGCCCGTTCTCGCCTGGAATGCTGCGGCGTTACAGATCTCGGCTGACTATTCACAAGTATTCGTGGTCCCGACCTACGACCTTTTCCAGAACAAGGAGAGCGAGTACTTGTTTACCGACCATTTCCATCCGAACGCCGCCGGATACGCGCGGATCGCGGAGCGGATCATGCAAGCCCTAGAGTGATTCGGTTCGGGCGTAGTTAATCGATTTCCCGGTACTCAGAAGATAGGCGCGCTGTCCAGCCCAGTTAAAGACACTGCTGACCAGCGAGAAGGCAGCCACAACCAGGAAAAGCACGGTGCCATCATAAGTAGCGAGCAGCAGACCGCCAAGCCAGGGCCCGATGAACTGCCCGAGATTGCTGAAGCTTTTGGCACCGTAGTAGCTGCCGCGCATCGCCTCCGGTGCCATCCGGTCGATCAGGACGTCACCTGAGGTAAAGGTCAATATCTCCCCAAATGTAAACAGGATCATCGCGATGATGAAGATCCATCCTGTGGCGGCAAATGCAAAGCCAAGGTCTCCTAGCGCGTACATGATGTTCCCCACCACGATTGCTGTGAGTGGGGTTCGTTTTTCAGCCCACGTCGTCAGCGGCATTTGCAGCAGCACTACGACAATGGCATTGACGCTCATTAAAATGGCAAACAGCTCGACCCCGTTCGGAATGCTGAGCTCGACGTACTTGGCGAGAGTCGTGGACATCTGCGAGTACCCGATGGCCCCCAGCACGCCGGCAATCATGTAAAAACGAAATGCCTTGTCATGAACGACGACCCGAAACGCGTGTCCAAATGTGACATGCTCTTTCTTCTGCCCTTCAATGGTCTTGATGCCGAAGCGGTTGAGCAAGCTCTGCAGGCTGATCACGTAGATCAAATAGATCGCCGCGGTGCAGAGAAAAGGCAGCGCGACAGAGGTTTTTGCCAGCACTGCGCCTGCAATCGGCCCTACTGCCACTCCTACATTGATCGCTGTATAACGCAGACCGAATACACGATAGCGTTTTTCTTGTGGCGTCACATCAGCCATCAACGCTTGAGAGACAGGCTCATAGAAAGAGCGGCAAAGTCCTCCTGCCATGTTGAACAGCAGCAGCAACAGCGGATTTTTCGTCACGGCAAAGCCGATAAAGACGAGTGTCCAGACATAGAGAGCGCCGATCATGACGCGTCTGCGACCGATCCTGTCTGACAAAGTTCCCGCGATGAAGCCCCCTACGGTTCCCGCCAGCGCTCCGGCACCGATCATCATGCCAATCGTCGCCAGGTCCAAATCCGTATTGTTGGACAGGTATAAAAACAAAAACGGCATGCTCATCGAGCTGGCCGCTCGGACAAAAACGGTTCCGACTACGAGCGACCAGACAATGGGGTGGAACTCCTGAATCATTTCTTTAATCTTGCGCATGGAATCTCTCTCCTCACAACTGTACTGCCGAATGCTCCCAGCAGAACAGATGCTCTGCATTTTACCCATTGTAGTGAGGCGAGAAGAATTCGTCAATCACCATTCAAACTTTTTTGAATGTTAAATATCGATTTTTTCGATTAATTCCCCCTGTTCATTCCATTTGACTGCCCGGTAGCAGTTGTCATGATAAAACGTAAACCAGGCTCCTTGCTGCATCCCTTCTTTGATCCACTTCTCTTTGGCGAAAATGGAGTCCATCGGATAGTCGTCGTAGGCCATCACCCAGAGCGGATTTTGATGGGCATGCGTCGGCATGATGTCAGCCAAATGCAAAATCAGTTGCCCCTCGCTCTCCATCCGCACGATGGCATGTCCCTGACTGTGGCCCCCTGTATGAATGAGTGTAATCATGCCGGGGATCAGCTCGTGGCTTTCCGCGTATGTTTTCACCTGGTGTTCAATGGGACGCCAGTTCTCCTCCCAGTAGGTGTTGCGCGAGCGAATATTGGGCTCCCGCATCTCCGCCCACTCCTGCTCCTGCACGTAGATCTCGGCATTCGGGAAGGTGGAGACCAGCTTGTCCTCCTGCCATTTGACCAAACCGTTAACATGGTCGTAGTGCATATGGGTCATGATCACGATGTCGATGTCTTCTGGACTCAATCCCTTCTCGGCGAGACCTTCCACCACCTGGGATTCCTCAAGCAATCCGAAGTTCCGTTTTTGTTTTTCGGTCAATCTGCCATTGCCCAGCCCCGCTTCGATCAGGATTCGCTTTCCATCCACCTCGAGCAAGATCGGGTCCGCACGCAATGGAATCTGGTTCAGTTCGTTGGCAGGATAGCGCTTGCTCCACAATGGTTTGGGCACGACTCCAAACATCGCACCGCCATCCAGTTGAGTCAGGCCGCCATTCAGCCAGGTAAATTTCAGCTTGCCTACTTGCCATTCTGTCAATTTCATCTTCTTTCCCCTCGCATTTCTCTTTTTCTTTTTTCTCATTATGGTTGTCCAGCGTGAAAGCTTCAACAGAAAAAAGCACCCCGGATGAGGTGCTACCCTTTTTCTTCCACACATACCCTTCTCGCGGCCGGTGCGATTTCCAGCAAAAGATCGCTTGATACAGCCTGCACGGTCACATCCGAATCGGATTTCCTGTGGTGCAAATATAGTTGTGCCACCTTTTCACTCTCACGATATATGCTGATCAGGGTTTTCAATGGGTCTGCGCTTCCACCAGCGATGATTTTAAAGCCTGGGGCAATCGAAAACGTCCAGCCCTCCACCTCAACCACTGAAGCAGTCGAGTACAGGAAGTGGCGTTTTCCCAAAAGTATGCCGTTATGATTCATCAAGGCGAGTGCCCCCAATCACATGATTTTTCATGATACTCTTCTCCTATATTGCAAGAATCAAAGGAAGATGAAAAGTCTTTCGACAAAAGATCTTATTAAATGACACGACCAATGGCTGATCCTTCCCAAATGGCTCGTTTGGCATCCAATTCTCCTGCTTCTTTCGCCCCACCGATCAGATGGACCGACAGTCGCCCGCTTAATTCGTGAAACAATTGATCGTTGGGGGTTGCGCCTGCCGCGATCACGACGGTGTCTGCAGGTATGAGTCGCTCCTCTTCCCCCTGCTGGATGACCACGCCATCCTGTGTAATTTCACGATATGCGATCTGTGTCAGCATTTCTACTCCATGCCGCTTCAGATTGGCCAATACAGCCCAGCGTGTGGTTTTTCCCAGCCCAGTACCCACGTGTTTCCCACGACGCAGCATGAATACCTGGCGTCCGCTCAGCTGCATTCGCTGTAAAGAGCGGGCGTCGAGAATGCGGTAGTCCAACAGGTATTGCGCTGCTTGCGGGCTGATGGATTCGTCCTGAACGAGCAGATGGGACAGATCACAGGCAATTCCTCCAGCCCCGACGATCGCTACACGCTTGCCTGCCTTGGCTTGCTTTTCAAATACCTGCGCATAGCTGACCACATGCGGCAGATCGATTCCTGCGATGTCGGGACGACGTGGAATCACCCCTGTCGCGATGACAGCTTCATCAAATCCTTCTGCCAGAAGAGCATCTGCGGAGGCCTTAACTCCAAGGCGCACTTCGACTCCCAGCCTTGCAAGCTGCGTCCGGTAATAGCGCAAGGTTTCGTTGAATTCCTCCTTGCCTGGGACCTGCCTGGCGTAGTTGAGCTGCCCGCCGATCTGTTGCTGCTTTTCGAAAACCACGACCTGATGCCCTCGCTCGGCAAGCACTCTCGCCGCCTCCAGTCCTGCTGGGCCAGCGCCTACCACTGCCACCTTTTTCTGCACTTCT
>DASQMM010000246.1:0-3445 GCA_035645495.1 Brevibacillus sp.
CCCAAACAAGGTGATGACAAAACTGGTTCGGACGATTCAGGAGGAAGCGGAGCCATTGCGAGATGAGGAAGTAAAGAGAGCGACTGCAGAGTTGCCAGCCGCAGAGTTTAAGGAAGCAGATACATTCTCTGCTCCAAGTTGCCAGAATGAGGAACTGCTTCCCATTACCGTCTCGTCTTTAGGGGATGAGCAGTTTAGACGAGACTATAACATCAAATACGCCTATGTAACCGGTGCGATGTACCGTGCAATTGCGTCAAAAGAACTGGTCGTCAGAATAGGGAAAGCAGGATTAATGGGCTATTTTGGTTCTGGAGGGTTAAAAATAGAC
Organism: Brevibacillus sp.; assembly: GCA_035645495.1. GTDB lineage: Bacteria > Bacillota > Bacilli > Brevibacillales > Brevibacillaceae > Brevibacillus. Next base: position 332 of record DASQMM010000246.1, read on the forward strand.
GAGATTGAGGAGGCGATTGCCTATATCCAGCGGGAACTGCGAAATGGCGAAGCCTATGGCATGAATCTTCTTTCCAATCCGAACAATCCCAACAAAGAAGAAGAGACAGTAGACTTGTACATAAAATACGGAGTGAGAAATATTGAGGCGGCAGCTTATATCAGCATAAATCGGCCGTTAGTGAGATATCGTGCCCACGGATTAAGCAGAGCGGCTGATGGAACAGTGACGATCGCAAATCGTGTGATGGCCAAAGTCTCCAGGCCCGAAGTGGCGGAAGCATTTTTGAGTCCCGCTCCGGAACGAATTGTGAAACAATTGCTGGAACAACACGTGATTACGCATGAACAAGCGGAACTATTGCGGGAAATTCCCATGGCTGACGATATCTGCGTGGAAGCGGATTCCGGCGGGCATACCGATCATGGGGTGGCCTATGTCCTTATGCCAGCGATGTTGAAACTGCGTGATGACATGATGAGCAAGCACGGCTATAAAAAGCGGGTAAGGGTAGGGGCTGCAGGCGGCATCGGCACACCGGAGGCAGCCGCTGCAGCCTTTATGATGGGGGCGGATTTTATTCTTACCGGATCTATCAATCAATGTACGGTAGAGGCAGGGACGAGCGATTCTGTCAAAGATTTGTTAAGCAAGATGAATGTGCAGGACACCGAATCTGCACCAGCAGGCGATATGTTTGAGCTGGGAGCCCGGGTGCAAGTGCTGAGAAAGGGCTTGTTTTTCCCGGCCAGGGCAAACAAATTGTACGATTTGTACCGTCATTACAACTCTTTGGAAGAGATTGACGAAAAGACGAGGCAACAGATTCAAGATCGCTATTTTGGACGCACTTTCGACAGCATTTACGAGGACATCAAGCGATATTATTCCAGTGATGCGATCAACAAGCTTGAACAAAATCCGAAGAGCAAAATGGCGGCGGTCTTTAAATGGTACTTCCGCTATACGACCGAGCTTGCCCTGAAAGGCGACGAACGGCATAGAGTGGATTATCAGATTCATTGCGGCCCGGCGCTGGGTGCCTTTAATCAATGGGTGAAAGGTACGCGGTTGGAAGCATGGCAAAATCGCCATGTTGACGAAATTGCAGAAATGGTGATGCAAGGGACAGCAAGTTTGTTGAAGGAACGATTCGGAAGTTTTAGCCGGCGTCAAACGGAGCGTGTTCTAGTCCGATGAAGGAGGTTTTCAATGGCTAACCTATCGCAGATAAGCCGTGAAACGAGAGATATCGCAATAATCGGCATCGCATGCCGGTTTCCTGGGGCTAACGATTACGAGCAGTTTTGGAACAATCTGGCTAACGGTGTCCAATCGATCGGCGAAATCCCTGCTGAACGATGGAGCACCGAGGAATATTATTCTCCTCAAGTGGAAGAACGGAACAAGAGTGTAAGTAAATGGTGTGGATTTTTGGAGAATGCTGATCAGTTTGATCATCGTTTTTTTAACATTTCACCTCGCGAAGCCAAAATAATGGACCCGCAGCAAAGAATTCTGTTGGAGGAAACCTGGCATTGCATCGAGGATTCCGGAGTTCCGCTGAAACATTTGCAACAGAAAAAAACATCGGTCTTCGTGGGAGTGATGTCTGTCGATTACGGGTATCAGACTGCACATGAGTCGGCAGGGGTGGACAGTATGAGCTGTCTGGGCAACTTTGAGGCGATTCTTTCCAATCGGCTTTCCTACGCCTTTGATTTCCAAGGCGCAAGCATGACGATCAATGCGGCATGCGCTTCTTCACTGGTCGCGATCAATGAAGCCAAACGGTCACTGGCTTTGAGAGAAAGCGATTTTGCGATCGCAGGGGGAGTAAATCTCAGTCTGCATCCGAGAAAGTACATCTCGTTTTCCAAATCCCGCATGTTAAGTCCAGATGGCCGATGCAAGACATTCGATATAGATGCCAACGGTTACGTGCCGGGCGACGGGGTAGGACTATTGCTGCTGCAAAGGCTTGATCAGGCGATAAAGGAAGGTAATCGCATTTATGGCGTCATAAAGGGCGCTGGTGTGAATCATGGCGGAAAGGCTTTGTCTATCACTGCGCCGCGTGTAGAAGCACAGCGTAACGTTATAGTAGCTGCTTACCGCGATGCAGGAATCAGCCCGGAAACGGTTACCTACCACGAGGCACACGGAACAGGAACGTCTCTGGGAGATCCAATCGAGGTAGAAGCGGCAACCCAGGCGTTTCAGGAGCATACAGGCGAAGTGCAGTTTTGTTCCATCGGCTCTGTCAAGACAAACATCGGCCATCTGGAGTCAGCGGCAGGTGTGGCAGGGGTAATCAAAGTATTGATGATGATGCGATATCGTAAAATACCGCCAGCTTGCAACATTCAAACGTTAAATCCGATGATTGATTTTGCACGTTCCCCCTTTAAAGTGGTGACCAAATTGACCGACTGGGAAGGTGTGCGGGCAGATTTGCCCCTAAGGGCGGGGGTAAGTTCTTTTGGCTTTGGCGGGGTCAACGCTCATGTGATCGTGGAGGAATTCAGGCAAACAGAAGAAGCAGATCCTAATCAGACGGACACAGAGGAAACACCTGCGCAGTTGTTCATGCTATCCGCAAAAACAAGGACCAGCCTTGAACAGCAAATCGCGCAGTGGCGCCATTTTATCGACAGCGATCTGTTTCAAAGAGCAAGTCTCGGCGATATTTGCAAGACGCTGCAAACCGGGCGGGAATCGTTTGCCTTTCGCTGTGGGGTCCGTGTGAAAAAGAAAGAGGATGTGTTGGAGTTTTTGCACCAGGAGAGTCCGATCCACTCTGCCATCATAAGGCCTGAGTGGTCTTTAGCGTGCGGAGAACAAATGTGGAGCGGATACACGGAGGTTGAGGAGCTTTTGGGCCAACAACCTTTCGTTCACGATCAGATTGAACAAGTACTCAAGTGTCTGGATACGATTGAAGCTGGTCAAAAATGGCGGCGCGGATTTACAAGGAAAAAGTGGGCGGTTTCCAGTCGCCCGCTTTATTCGTTCATTGTAAACTACGCCATGGTAAAGACATGGTGTGATCTTGGTCTGGATGTCAAAATGGCGGCTGGAGTCCGTTCAGGTGTCTGGGTCAGCCTTGCCGTA
>DASQMM010000247.1:0-6876 GCA_035645495.1 Brevibacillus sp.
CAGAACCTACAGCACCTACTGCCAGCTTGTAGCGTCCGACGTTGAGGATGTTGAAGGCAATCACATGGCCGCGGCCCGGTTCACCCAGCAGATTTTCTACCGGTACCGGCACATCCTGCAAAATCACGGTGCGTGTCGACGATCCCTTGATCCCCATTTTCTTCTCTTCCGGTCCAAATGAAACGCCCGGGAATGTCCGCTCGACGATAAATGCAGTGAATTTCTCCCCGTCAATCTTGGCGTACACCACGAATACATCCGCAAAGCCCGCATTCGTGATCCACTGCTTTTCCCCGTTGAGGATGTAGTGTTTGCCATCCTCCGAGAGCGTCGCAGTCGTCTTGGCACCCAGGGCGTCCGAGCCTGAACCCGGTTCGGTCAAGCAGTACGCAGCCAGACGTTTTCCTGACGCCAGATCAGGCAGGTAGCGGTTCTTCTGGTCTTCGTTTCCGAAATAGACGATTGGGAGAGAACCGATCCCCACATGGGCGCCGAAGCTTAGCGCGAAGCCGCGAGAGAGCGCGAATTTTTCCGTGACGAGAGCGGTGCTTACCTTGTCGAGTCCCAGACCGTCGTATTTCTCTGGCACGTCTCCCGCCAACAGCCCCAGTTCCCCTGCTTCTTTCAACAGACGCACGGAGATGTCGAATTGATGGTTCTCGATTTCCTCCAGGTGCGGACGAACCTCATTGACGACGAATTCCTCCGTCGTTTTGGCGATCATTTTTTGTTCTTCGGTATACTCTTCCGGTACGAACACATCATCAGCCGAGCCTGCAGCAATCAAAAAACTGCCACCGCGGATCAATTCTTTTGTCTCTCCCATGTCTATCTCTCCTTACATTTTAAAGTTGTTGGATTGATTTACATCATTTCAAAAACGCCCGCTGCACCCATGCCGCCGCCGATACACATGGTAACGACACCGTATTTGCCGCCGCGACGCTTCATTTCATTCAGCAGCGAAACGGTCAAGCGAGCGCCTGTGCAGCCCAACGGATGCCCCAAAGCGATGGCACCGCCGTTGACGTTTACCTTTTCCTGATCGAGTCCTAATTCGCGAATGACTGCCAAAGCCTGGGAGGCGAACGCTTCGTTCAACTCGAACAGATCTACATCCTCGATCGTCAAGCCAGCCATCTTCAATGCCTTCGGAATCGCAACGACCGGACCGATCCCCATCACATCCGGGTCTACCCCGCCGACGGTAAAGGAACGAAACTTGGCGATCGGCTCCACGCCCAACTCTGCAGCTTTTTCCGCAGACATGATCAACACTGCTGCCGCACCGTCACTCGTTTGCGAGGAATTGCCTGCCGTGACACTCCCCTTGACGTTGAAGACAGGCTTCAGCTTGGCGAGCGCTTCCGGCGTACTGTCCGGGCGCGGTCCTTCGTCTGTTGTAAACACGCGTTCTTTGACCACCAGCTTGCCGTTTTGATCAAAGGCATGCTGCTTCACTGTGACTGGCACGATCTCATCCTGGAACTTGCCAGCCGCTATGGCTGCTGCTGCCCGCTTATGACTGGTCAAGGCAAATGCGTCCTGGTCTTCACGGGATATGTTGTAGCGATTCGCTACCTCCTCCGCTGTGTGTCCCATGCCCATATAGGCTTCCGGCAAGGTTTCCACCAGTGTCGGGTTGAGCGCCACCTTGTGCCCTGTCATCGGCAAAAGGCTCATGCTTTCCACGCCGCCTGCCACGATGACATCTGCGCCGCCGACCATGATCTGCTGGGCGCCGTAAGCAATCGTCTGCAAGCCGGAGGAGCAAAAACGGTTGATGGTAATACCCGATACGTTGGTCGGCAATCCGGCGCGAAGGCCGATCAATCGCGCCATGTTCATGCCCTGCTCCGCTTCCGGCACGGCATTCCCGATAATCACGTCTTCGATGTCGGCTGGGTCCAACTGCGGGACCCGGCGCAACAGGTCGCGAATCACCTCTGCCCCCATGTCGACGGGATGCATATCCTTCAGACTACCTTTTTTTGCTCGGCCGATCGCGGTGCGGGCACCTGCGACAATCACTGCTTCTCTCATCCTTTTTACCCCCCTAGTTGCGCAATGGCTTGTTTTTCGTCAGCATGTGCTGCATCCGCTGCTGCGATTTTGGAGTCTTGATCAGCTCCAGGAAGGCTTGCTTCTCCAACTCCAAAATGTAATCCTCGGTCACTTCTGTCCCTGCTGGCAGGTTGCCGCCGGACAGAACATAGGCGATTTTGCTGGCAATCAGTTCATCGTGATCGCTGATATAGCCGCTTTTCTTCATTGCGTAAATGTTCTGGCGCAATGTCGCGTAGTCGGTATCCCCGATGACCCGGACCTTCCGCGGCACTGGCGGGGTGTAGCCTGCGCGATCCATCTCCAGCACCAGCTGCTTGGCATCGTACAAGAGATGGTCCGGGTTGACGCTGATCCGGTCTGTCGGGCGCAGATAGCCCAGGTTAATGGCTTCCTGACCGCTTGTCGACACCTTTGCCATCGCGATCGTCTCAAAAGCGCGAGCGACGAACGGGAAGGGATCGACCGGGACGGTACCGCCCTGCGGCACATTCTCCATGGCACGGAAGAGCATTTCCTTGGTACCGCCTCCACCCGGCAACAAGCCCACGCCTACCTCCACCAAGCCGAGATAGGTCTCAGCAGATGCCTGCACCCGGTCCGCCAGATAGCTGACCTCTACTCCGCCGCCCAAGGTCATGCCAAAAGGTGCGGCAACGACTGGGCGATGCATGTAGCGGATGGCTCGTGCCGCCTTGTGAAAATTGGTCACCAGCATGTCGAGCTCGAACCAGTTTTCGTCCTGCGCCTCCATCAGCGCCATCGCCAGATTCAAACCAACGCAGAAGTTCTTACCCTGGTTGCCTATGACGAGACCGAGGTAGTTTTTCTTCACTTCCTCCGCGGCGAAATTCGCCATTTGCAAGACATCCATGCCTAATGCATTATTCGGAGAGGTGAACTCGAGGCAAGCCACGCCATCTCCCAGGTCGATCAAGGCAGCACCGGCATTTTTCTTGATCAGCTTGCCCTGCTCCTTGAGGGCTGCCAGATTGATTTTTTCTTTCTTGCTCTCGACTTCTTTATATTTGCCGCCAATCGAAAAGACGGAGAGACGCCCCTCTTGCTTCTGGTAGAACGAGGTTTTTCCGCTTGCCAGAAGCTCTTCCACGAGAGCAGGGATTCTCTCCCCTTCCTCTCTCATACGTGCGACCGACTTCTCGACACCGATGGCGTCCCACGTCTCGAACGGACCCAGCTCCCAGCCGAAGCCCCATTTCATCGCCTGGTCGACCGCCACGATATCGTCCGCGATCTCATATGTCTTGTCCGCGGCATACAAGAGAACCTTTTTGAAGACGTTCCAGACGAACTCGCTTCCCTTGTCTTTGCCGTAGACAAGCGCCTTCAGCTTATCGGGCAAGGTTTTCGCCGTCTTGGCGGCATCGAGGGAGGGGAATTTCGCCTTCACGCTTGGACGGTACTCCAGCGTTGTTGTGTCCAGCGCGTGAATTTCTTTTCCCTGCGCGGTTTTGATTTGTTTAAAGAAGCCTTGACCCGCCTTCTGGCCGATCCAGCGTCGCTCGACCATCTGCATGACAAAATCCGGTATCTCAAAGACAGCCTTTTCCGCCTCATCGGAGCTTTTGTTTTTTACGTTGTTGGCGACGTGCACGTAGGTATCCAGTCCCACCACGTCCAAGGTGCGGAAAGTGGCGCTCTTTGGCCGTCCGATCACAGGTCCGGTCAACGCATCTACCTCGTCGACACCCAGTCCCGCCTTCACCATCTCCTGGATCGAGACTTGCAAGCCGTATGTACCGATCCGATTGGCGATGAAGTTGGGCGTATCTTTGCAAAGGACTGTTCCTTTGCCCAGCACCTGCTCGCCAAACTGCATCATGAAGTCTACGATGGCAGGGTCTGTATCCTCGCCCGGGATGATTTCGAGCAGCTTCAGATAGCGCGGCGGATTGAAGAAATGCGTACCGAGAAAATGCTTGCGGAACTCCTCGGAGCGGCCTTCGCTCATCTCGTTGATGGAAACTCCCGATGTGTTGGAAGAGACGATTGTGCCTGGCTGGCGCACTTCCTCGATCATGGCGAATACCTTCTGCTTGATTGCCAGATTCTCCACCACAACCTCGATAATCCAATCCACATCCGTGAGCAGGGATAGATGATCCTCGAAGTTGCCCACCGTGATCCGCTCTATATATTGCTTATCATAGAGAGGAGCAGGTTTTTCCTTGAGCAGGCGATCCTTGCCCGCCTGCGCGATCCGGTTGCGGACGGCAGCATCAGCCAAGGTAAGCCCTTTTTTGCTCTCCTCCTCCGTCAGTTCACGCGGTACGATGTCGAGCAGATAGACGGGTATTCCCACGTTTGCCAGATGTGCGGCGATCCCAGCTCCCATCACTCCAGACCCGAGAACGGCAGCTTTGCGAATTTTGCGTTCCATCACCAAATCCTCCTCAGTTATATTCGATTCTGCAGCAATCATAAAAATTTTCTGAATAGCGTGCTTTTCCTATTCATTATACGTTTTTGGCTAACGTTCTGTCATGTAAATCATCTGATGTTTTGAATGAATACTCATTCATTTTGTGGGGAAAAAATGACACCTCATTTGCGGCCAGATAAGCCATGAGATGTTTGGTTCCACAAACTGAATCAGCGTTCAGTTGTCATTGTAATCGAAAATTCTGTCTCTTGCAAGATGAATGTAAGTCTTTAGGCGTACAGGAAAATCAACCCTTCGTTCCCAAAAGTTCATTCTTGCGGCCATTACTCCCGCCTGCTTGATGCCTTACACTCAACCTATCACATTTTTTGGGATTGGGTGAAGTATTGTGCAAAATCAGACAGAAAAGAATGCAATTCCCCATGTTTCCTTTTTTCAGGGGGAAAAAGGGTTGGTCCTCACTGGATTACTTGGCTTTCTGCTTGCTGGAATATGTGCCGTTTGGGTCTTGGTGTACGGCGCATCTGTCAGCCCTGAAGGCGATGTCTCAAAAGCTTTTTCATTCAACGCTGCACTCGGCATCTTTTTACTGTCTACGGCTGCAATCAGCCCATTTTCGGGGTTGAGCCGGATCAGCAGAACCGTCTTCCGGTGGTCGTACATCTTGCTTGCCCTCTTTTCTTATTTTGCAGAAAACGTACAGAACTTTCGCGGCGTAGACCCCAGATTTCACAGCAACGGCAGTCCTTTTGATTACGTTGTATCCAACACATTTGCTTTTGTCGCTCTTCTTTTGGTCTTGTTTTATCTGTTTTTTGGTCTGTCATTCTTCCGTAAAAAAGCGTACTTTCTTCATCCTGAACTTGTTTTGGGCATCCGCTACTCGATGATCGCCGTCCTCTTATCCATGGCGGGCGGCATATGGATTTCCTTCCTACAGAGCCGTTATACCGGTCTGGACGGAAACATTATCTGGCTGCACGGTATAGGCTTTCACGCCTTGCAGGTCATACCTGTCGTCGCCCTGTTGGCAAAGCGGGCGCTGTCTGAACAGCTTCGCAGCAGGTGGATTCATCTGACTGGCCTCCTCTACTTGCTCGGCTTGACCGCGGTCGGCTGGCAAACCTATCTGGGTCTATCTGTATTCGAACTGTCATTTTTCCCACTGCTTGCGTGGGCAAGCTTTCTGTCGATCATCGCAATGGGCGGATTCCTGCTGTACAAGACCGTCAAGAATGAGCAAAGATAGGGAAGGATCTTATCCGTCCCGGTTACAAAAAGGGCACCCGAGTGGAGAGTGGGTGCCCTTCTTTTCCTTATTTCTGCTTGTAAATGACGTTGACCAGCCTACGGCCAAACGGACTGTATTTATCCTCTTCAAACACGTATTCAATCTGGTAGGAACCGTTCGCGTTGTCTTTGTACTGCCCCACGACGAGGAGGTTTTTCTTGTTGCCCTCAGCGAATTTGGCCGAAAGATTGATGTGTTCCGTATATGTTGGTTTGAATGGGAAATCAGACCATTTTTTCAAAACGGACGAATCAAAAAACTTGGACAATCTTGCCTGGTCATTCTTTTCGTATGCCAGACTGGCTGCACGCAAATAAGCTTGTGCCGCTTTGGCATGACGGGCGTTTGAACTACCTGTAAACTGATTCACGACGTCACGCTCGTAGAAGCTGTGCAGACGCGTCAAGACCACAGCATACTGTGCTCGCGTCATGTACTCATAGGGGTTGAACTCGTTCGACGCGCCAAACAGACCGTATTCGCTGATCGCGGTAGCATAAGGAGAGTAGGTGTCTCGATAATAGCTATCCTGCTTCCATTCATAAAAGCTGGTGAAATACGACTTGGCATCCTCTGGCTTAATGTTGATTCCACGGAATTTTTGCGGGGTCATCATATGGAACAGCACCATGCTCGCCTCTTCTCGGGTAATCGGACGCTGCAAAGCCGTCGAGGAAAGCCACCACTCCGGGTTATCCTTTTCTTGTTTGCGCATCAGCTTTCCGCTCTCTGCCAAATACAAATAATAAAGCATGCGGTCTCCCGGGTCATAATCGCTGACGATTCCCGTCTCGACTTGATACATGGCTCGCAAATTGGCCAGAAGCTGCTCGATCTCCCAACGCGAGTTATAGCGGTAGTCCAAATTGCCTTTTCGTTCAGGTTTTGCGATGGGACCGTATACTGACTCAAATACGCGGTTCAACAGCGCGATTGCTTCCCCGCGCGAGATGTGTTTGTCTGGGTAAAATGACTGCCTGCCATCCCCCTTCAATATCCCTAAATTCGCCAAATATTCAATATCGTCTTGTGCCCAATGTCCCCTTATGTCCAAATAGGGACTTTGTGCGGAGGCGCTTCCTGTCAAAGCATTTTGCGCAACCAGCAAAAGCATCAG
>DASQMM010000248.1:0-5147 GCA_035645495.1 Brevibacillus sp.
ATGCGCACCAGTTTTCCGTTTTCCCAACGCATGACGTATAGGGAGAGTGGCTCGGATTGGAGATGAAGCAGTTTTTCAGCGAGCGCTTTTTTCTCCTCTTCGGTTTCCGGTTTTTCCACCGTTTCCGGCAATGGCAGCTCCATCGCATTGCCGTACGTGATTACTTCTTGTTTGCCATCTCCATCTACATCGTAGAGCGTGATCGGGAAGTAGTCGACCCACTCCCCATTGTAGAGACGAGCCGTTTCTTCTTGGACGGTAAAATGGCTCAAGGCGGTCAGGGTAAAGCGATTAAACGTGACGTTGGCGAGCAGGGCGATAACGACCAGCGCACCTACCGCTTTCCAATTGAGGCGTCCATACCATTTGACCAAGAGGGCGATCACGATCACGGCGATCGCACCGCCGATCAGAAGAGCCGCCGTCGTTTTCACATCAACGCGAGTCAGGGCACGGTCCAGCAGCAGGAAACCGATTGTGAAGACGAGGACCTGACGTCGTTCACTAGGATGGATCAAGAAGTAGAATCCAGCCAGCACCGGAATGAAGATGAGCAAGGCAATCCAGCTCAGATCAAGAAACGCGGGTTTCACGAGCAATTGATAGATCAGAAACAGGGCGATGGCGTAAACGGCCCAGCCCAAAGTTGAAAGTATGGAACGGCTGCGCATGGATTCACCCCCTTTTTGATTGTATGTGATCGGCGTACAACGCACTGAAAATGCCGCCAAACAGCCAGAAGTAGAGCGCCATGAACGGCACTTCGAAAATATTTTCTACAAAATTGTGCAATGCGACAGCGAAAATGCCACAGAACAAGCCGAGAAACAAGAAGAAATGGGGGGAATTGCGCCATGCCCGGACGGCTTTTACCCCGTTTCTCAGCATCATCGTGACAAAGATGAGAAGCAATGTGATCCCAATCAAGCCGAATTCGGCCAAACTTTTAAAGAAGTAGCTGTCAGAGTAAATCGTACCGAAATGACGATACCCTACGGCTCCCCCATGATGGCCAAGACCAACGCCGAAGAGCGGCTCGATCCGCATCTTGTCATACGCATCTCCCCAACGGTCGAGACGACCCGCTTTCAGGCTGGCGTCGATATACTCGGGTGTGAAGATCCCGAAAACCCGATTTTTCAGTGATCCCAGCCCAGGGACGGAATCAGGGACGTTGTACAAGCCGATGACGCCAATAATACCGGCGAGCACAAGGATCAGAGCGACGCGTTTTTTCCATATGTAGACACAGATGAACAAGGAAAAAGCGAGCGCGAACCAGGCCCCGCGGGATGCAGTCAGCAGCAGCGCCAAGAGAGTAACGAGCGTGACGCCTGCCCAGAGCAGTTTTTCTTTGCGATTGGTCACCTTGATGAACAAGCCGGTTGCGATCGGTGCGATCAAGGCCATGTAGCTGCCGAGTACGTTGGGACTTGTCACGAAGGAAAAGGCGCGAGTCGTAATCGCTTCGCCCTCTTGTACCCATGATCCGGGAGTTTGGACACCCAGTACAACCTGGACGACTCCATACAGGCCGGTTACAAAGCCTATGAGGACAAGCACTTTTAAGAGTTTTTCCAATTGATCTACTGACTTGAGCAGATAGAATCCCATGAAGAAGGCAATCAGGTATTGGTAGATGGAGCGAAAGCCCTCCACGCTTGCTTTCCAAACCGCCATATCTGTCACTGTCAGGGCGATTCCCAGGACAAACAAAGCAGAAAGCACATGCTTGATTTTGGGCATGGTGCGATTTCCTTCCAGATAGGCAAGGAGCGTAAACACCAACAGGATAATCAGCAAGACCTCATCCCAAAGTGACGAAACGACTGGAATTGGTAGAATGTTCCGCAACAGGTAATCGATAAGGGGGTAAGCCAAAAACAAGTAGAGCCACGTGTTTGCTTGACTTCCCCACTTCAAGACGGTTTCTTTCATTTGATTTGTAGTCCTCCTACGCAGGGATTAACCAATCCATTATAATGAATTTCACAACCTCCTAGCAAGTTGGGCGGGAAAGGGATTGGTAGGATCGCGAGAAATGAGATATGATAGCAAAGTATTTGACTCGCAGATTGGTTGTACGCCGAATAAGGAGTTTTGGAAATGAGTCTGATCAGAATTGCTTCCATGATCGTCGTTTTGACGCTTGTGGGAAGACTTTTGGGTTTTTTTCGAAGCGTGTATGTATCCGAACTATACGGGACGGGGATGGAGGCGGACGCCTTCAACATCGCGGCGACGATTCCTCTCACCCTTTTCCTTGTCATACCAGGAGCCATTAATGCCGTCCTGATACCGACGATGCGAGGTCTCATGGAAAAGGAACAGCCAACAGATGGACTCTATCATAAAATGCTTGGGATCATATTAGCTGTTTTCGGTGTGATCGCAGTATTGGGAGTCGTGTTTGCCAAAGAGGTAGCGGGTCTGTTTGGCTTGACAGGTGCCAAACTTGACCTGACTGCCGACATGCTGCAGTGGATGTGGCCCTCTGCAGTATTTATCGGGTTGGCTGGGCTTTGGACCAGCATGTGCAATGCGCATCAGCATTTTTTTACCCCTACGTTAGGGACTGTCGCCAATGGTGCCATCGTCATCGGGAGCATGTACTTCCTGGTTCCCGTCTATGGGCCGCAGGGGCTGGCGATTGCGACAACTCTTGGCTATCTGGCAGCAATGGTTACGATGCTGCCAACTTTGCACCGCTTTGGATACCGGCACCGCCTCTCCTTTTCCTTTCAAAAGGATGAAGCCCTGGCAGGAATGGGAGAGCGGGTTGTACCGATCTTGATCGGAGCAGTCGTGGCACAGGCTACGACGTTCCTGGAGCGCGGTTTTGCTGAATCAGTCGGTACTGGTGCGATTTCGGCCCTGGCCAATGCCAATCAGATCGTGCAGATGCCGATGGCAATTTTTGTAGGAGCCTTTACACTGCCGCTCTTTCCGCTGCTAGCTACCCATGTGAAGCGGGGAGAGATGACGGAGATGAAGCTGATCCTGCAAAAAGGGCTGGCCTATCTGTTCATCCTGCTGATACCGGTGACTGTCGGACTTTCCCTGTATGCAGAGCCGATCATTCGCCTTGCCTTTGAGCGTGGAGCATTCGACGAGCTTTCGGTCTCGATGACCGCGTGGGCGCTGCCCTTTTACGCTTTGGGCTTGTATGCGTTGGGGGCGCGGGACTTGCTGACGCGTGCCTTCTACGCGCTGGAAAACACACGTACACCCGTCACCATCGGGATCGTAGGGATCGGGGTGTACATTGTGGCCAACTGGCTGCTGATTCCTCACCTCGGACACGGCGGAATCGCATTGTCCCAGGCTTTATCTGCCTTCAGTCAGGCTGCGTTGCTGTTCTTCTTGCTTTGGCGCGCTGTCGGTGTGCCTGTGAAAGCCAGCTTTTTGTGGACGATGGCAAAAACTCTGCTGGCATGCGCAATCATGGGAGCAGGCATTTTCTTGATGGATCCTTGGCTGTCCCAGCTGCCAATCTGGCTCTACCTGATCATCGGAGTCGGGATCGGAATGGTCTTGTACGGCGCAGCATTGCTTCTCATGCGCGAGCCGCTGGTAGCCGAATTGCTGCAAAAAATGCGAAAACGCGCTATTCCATCCGGGGGGCAGTCGTAAGCGGACATTCGCGAATGGCATAGCGGACTTTCCCGGAAGCGCTCGGGGGAATGTGATCCACGTACGCGACCTGGACACTGACTTCGCCCAAAGCAGCCTGGATGCCAGCTAAGAGGCGGGATTCGTCTGCGGGCAGATAGGAATCCGGATCCTTTACGAGCTTTAAGCTGAGTCGGCTGGGTTCATGCTGCACGATCTGAAACGTGCGAAAGCTGTCCATGCTGCGAATGATATGATTAAAGTAGTGGCCATGCACAATTTTTCCGTACGTGGAGATAAACATGTCATCTTCTCGGCCGTCGATCTTTTCCAAGACGGGAAAATTGATCCCGCAGTCGCAGCTTTGAGAGGAGAGGGCGATCATGTCTCCCAACTGATAACGAAGACGCGGCATGACGCTATTGTGCAAGTCGGTTACGAGCAACGCCCCGGTCTCGCCCGGATAGAGCGGTATGCCAGTGAGTGGGTCGACCACTTCGAGGTAGCAGTTTTCACTGAAGATGTGCATGTGCCCGTTTGGACATTGATAAGCGATCATTCCGCCATCGCGTGCCCCGTATTCGTTGATAACGGGTGCTTCAAAAGCCGATTCGATCGTTTGACGCTGATGGGCATGCAGGCTTTCGGCAGTGGAGACGACCGCTTTCAGTGGGATGCCAAGCGATAACCCTCGCTCCAGCATCATTTCTGCGAGGCTGTGGAGGGCTGAGGCGTATCCATATAAATAGACAGGTTGAAAACGCTGGATCAGACGCAGATAGGTAGGAAGCTGTTCTCTGTCCAGCTCGTAGGCGGAAAGAATGAGACGATTCTTCAACCAACGTTCTTTCCAGCGATAGCGGCGTTCCTGTTGTTGATTCAGCTCCAGCGGCGAACCCCAAATCATGACACAGGGATCGCCGATCTGAATCCCGTGCCAGGAGAGGCCGAGCCAACGCGCGGCCTCGTAGCGTTCGACAGCAGGGCGGTCTAGATAAAAACGGGTTGGCTCGCCAGTAGAACCGCCTGTCCGGTTTCCGATCAGCTTCGCGGGATTCGTATGTTGCGCGAGGTATTGATCAGCGTTTTGGCGAAAACGGGATTTGCTTAAAATGGGGAGTCGCTGCAGAAAGCGTTCGGGCTGATCGCGTTGAGTCTTCCATTCCGCTGCGAATTCGGTATACGCAGGGACATGCCGGGTAGCATGATCCAGCAGCTTGCCTAGCTTTTTTCGTTGGCTTGCTACCAAAGCATCTGTTTGCAGGCCTTGAGCACGCTGTAGTTCTGCCATGTAATGACGTGTACGATTTTCTTTGAGCAGCTCCATCATCGGCCACTGTATGCGGCGAATCCAGAAACCGGTTGCGGCCACGGGCATCTCCTCCTTTTCGGGCAGACGATTCTAAGAAGTCATTGGAATCTGTTTCCACCAGTATTCCTGCCTATTTGCATCGTTATACCTGTTTGCTGGAACGGGCAAATGATAGTAGGATAGAGGGTGGATTCATGCCGTTTGAGGAGGACCATCATTCCGG
>DASQMM010000249.1:0-4126 GCA_035645495.1 Brevibacillus sp.
GCCATAATCGGACAAGCCTGTGTTCATCTTGGATTGGTTGGCTATTACCGCTTGCTCCAGCTTGTCATAGTCTTGATCGAGTGAAGCGGCATTCATCAGCAGCACTGTATTTTCTGAGAGAGCCTTGTTTACAGACATCAGTTGGATAACCGGCAAAAATCGATCCTGATACATGGCTTTCATATCTTCATTGATCCGGTTGAGTGAGACATAGCCAAGGAAGCCAATGCTCACCATGAACAAGCAAACTGCTGTAAAGACAAGAATCAGCTTCTTCGAAATCGAGATGTGATAAAACCATTTCATCGTTAGATTCACCTTCTTGTATGTAAAATTAGTGCAACGTAGAAAAATCAGATAATTGCATGATCGAAGATACCTCCTCCTGTTTTCTTTCCCTGATCCTCCTTCTGCTAAACCTAGCCTAAGGAAATATTTGAAAAAGATAGCGCATCCCGGGATTTCCCCCAGGCGGCTATCTTCTAATTGGTGATACTCAGACGGATGATGTCCATTTTGACCCGAAATGTAAATTTGGCTTGCTTGTACAGCTTTCTCCATTCTTCTTTTTCCATACCCCTGAAGTGGGATTGTGACCGATATTTTTCGCCAAAGCCGATTGGATCTGCATCCAATTTCTGGAGCATTTTGAGAAGATCAGCCATCTCCTTTTCCATCTTCTTTTCCACTTCTCGCTCAATGGTTCGGATGACCTTCTTGCTCTCCAAGTTGACTTTCTCCCTCATTTCTGCCAAACGCGCGCGAACTTCCACATGGACGTCAAAAATGGGGGGGTTCGCGGAGACCAATTTGATTGTCTGACTACTTCGAATCGTGTCCAAGACGATCGGCGTCACTTCTTCCATTTGTGTCTCGCGCGGGTTCGCTGATTTCAAATCCTTGGTCGGAATCGTCAATTGAAACATGCCCGCGCGAAACTGGTCGCGCATCAGCTTGATATAAAAAGCCTTTTCAGGTTTCACCCAGCCGACGAACCGATCATTTTTTAACAAGGCGACTCCTTTGACTTTAATGCCATTCCCCTTTCGCTCGATGTATGGCAAAAACGGGTCGCTTCCTTCCCCATAATAATCGCGCATAAACTCGTGAAGGGTCGGAGAAGGGAGTTGCTCTCCCCGTACGTTTTTATAAATAATGTAGTAAAGATATATGCCTATATTCCCCTGCGCCGGGTATGAGGCATTCACAAGATCATAGGTTTTCCCGTCGACTATACCGATGTAGGGGCGAATTCCCACCTCCACGAGATTCAAAGCCCCGGTAATGGGGTATATTCCTTTCCTTGCCATCTCCTCGCTAAAGAGGACGATACGCAATTGGCCCAGACGAGGTCTGCGATCCAACTGGAGATCCAAAGAATTCATGATCCCGTATAGCGTCGTTCCCGTGACGGACACGACCTGATCATTCTGCTGGACCATTGAGCTGACTACGGGAGCCGTAACAGTCGCACGGATGAGCTTGTCATCCAACAGATCAAATCCCATCCCTGTAATCAATGTAGTCTCGTCCAACACATGGGTAGGTTCACAACCGCTGATCAGCAAAACAGGCAGCATCGACAAGAAAAACAACAGTATTTTTCGTATCGGCAAATGCTGACTATTCTCCCGTCTCATGCGGCACCCCCTCCATTCCTCGCCTGCGCCAGGAATCCTTGATCACGACACATAAATAGAGAAATACCGGGTAGATAAAAGAAGCAAAAAAACCTATCTGCGAAATGAGATTAGTATATGCAGATATCTGTTCTCGGGTGATCATTGGCAGCGTTCCCAAGAAGACCGATAACAATACGATCAGAGTGGACTTCAGATGGGACCATTGATGCATACGCTTGAATCCCCGGGCAACACTCCAGGTAAATAGCATGACGTTCGGCATAATCACAAATAACCAGACTGACACGATGATCATCTCGAAACGTTCGATAAACGGTAAATGAACCATCTGCTGTACAGTCAGTGTAGCCCAGGTAGTTTTCTGCAACTGCAACAAGCTGAAAAACGTCAGGGCCAGAATAATTAATAGGAGGTAGATCAGATTCGCAAACAGTACGCCATACTGGGCGAAGACACGTGCTTTTTCTTTGTTTTGGGCGAATGGATACAGCAAGTAGAGGATTTCAAAGCCGATCAGCGACAAAGACATGTGTCTCGCGCCTTCGAGCAACTCCAGGATCGTGGAATCCGCAATCGGAAAAAGGTAGGACCACCTGGCGTGCTGGAAAGGAAAATAAAGAAAACTGATCAGCCAAATCGTCATAATGAAACTGATAAAGACATACCCCGTTATCACCCTGATGCCCCCGAGGATCGTGTAGAGGGCCAGTCCCAATACGACAGCCGCGACAATCCACGTCGACATTTCGTTAAACATCCACGTCTGCAGCACTTCAATGTAATCCCGCAAGATCATAATCGTAACCAGTACGAAATACAGCATGTACCCATAATTAATAAGACTGCCGATTCCCTTGCCAAAAACATCTTGATTGATTCCATATAAATCAGAAGATGGGTACCTTTTAAGCGTTTGGCCGATCAGCCACATGACGAGATGGGCGGCCAGCCCCCCTATGATGACCGATATCCACGCGTCATAGCCAGTTTCTCTTGTGATCACTCGCTCGAAGCCCAATACACCAACACCGACCTGATTCGAATAGATCAAAAAGAAGAAGAGATAGGCAGGTATTTGATTAGATGCCTTGGGAAAAACGTTGATTTGCATGGACTCTCACCTACTCATCAATATCTTCTTGCTGCCTTCCTTGCTTGGGATCAAATCTCCTTTTGTCTGGAGGGCGGAATATTTTGGGGCGTAAAGAGAAAAAGGAAATCGGCATTCGGATGAAGCTGTCTTTCAAATCAGACAAACGCAATGGATACAGCGGCTCAAGATAAGGGCTGCCCAAACTGGTCAGTCGCAGCAGATGTGTCAGCAAAAAACTCAAGCCGACGACGATCCCGAATCCGCCCCAGATCCCCGCCAGAAGAATGATGGGAAATCTCAGTACCCGAATGGCAGCGCCCAGTGAATAACTTGGTGAGCTAAATGATGAAAGGGCCCCGAGTGCGACAATGATAATCAAGATATTGCTGGTAAATCCCGCCTGTACGATAGCTTGACCAATCACAATACCGCCCACGATACCGATGGTTTGCCCGATTTTCGTCGGAAGCCGGGCACCTGCCTCACGCAAAAGCTCTATCACGCCTTCCAACAATATCGCCTCCATCAGCGGAGGGAAGGGGACTCGTGAACGGGATTGGGCCAGTGAAATCAAAAGGTCCACGGGAATCATTTCATAGTGAAAGGTTAAAATCGCGACATAGACAGGAGTAAAGATCAAAGCCAACAGGATCGCGCCTGATCGAAGAATCCGCAAAAAACTGGAGATCATCCAGCGAAAATAGGAATCCTCCACCGCATGGAACAGTTGCGAAAACGTAGCAGGCCCCATCAATGCACTGGGGCTGCCTTCCACCAGTACAGCGACCTGACCCTGCATCAGCCCAGCCACTGTCCTGTCCGGCCTCTCGGAAGTAAGCAGTTGTGGAAACATGGAAAACTCGTTGTCTTTAATGTATTGCGCCAATGTACTGGCGTCGACAATTCCAGATATCACCAAGTTCTGTATGCGTTGGCGCATCGTTTGAACATTGATTGGGTTAGAGATCCCTTCCATATAGAGAAGGGCAACATCGATTGGCGCAGTTTCACCGACCTGAAGCCGCTCATACGATAATTTTGGAGACTTGATGTACATTCGGATCAAAGAGATATTGACTTCTAAAGACTCAACAAACGAGTTTTTGGGACCCAATATGTTCGTTTCATTCTCTGGTGGACTGACTTGCCGACCTTGGGTGCCGTCAGAAGGGAAATACACGCCGTACTCTGCTTGATCCAGATGAATATAAATATCGCCTTGAAGAAGTCGGTCAATGACCTGTTTTTTACTGTACAAGCGTTGATCTACGGTTATGCCGATTTTGCTCTCGATTTGCGGCAAAGTGACAGTGGTTAAATCCAGTTCCTTCAGTCGAGGCAGCACGTGTTGATAAACCGCTTTTTTGTCTGCCATTGTACTTAGGTAATA
>DASQMM010000250.1:0-4789 GCA_035645495.1 Brevibacillus sp.
CTCCGCCGACCATCTCTTGCGGGCATCCGAGCGCGGCATCCAGATGATGGCTGAGGCAGGAGTAATCGCTGTGCTGCTGCCCGGAACTGCCTTTTTCCTGATGGCGGAATCGGCCAATGGTCGAAGAATGATCGACGCCGGAGTGGCGGTTGCCTTATCGACGGACTGCAATCCCGGTTCTTCCCCTACCGTCTCCATGCCCCTGATCATGAATCTCGGCTGCAAGCTCCGCCCCTTGATACGGCTCGATCTCGTCGGCGTGAAGCTTCGGCAAGAGACCGTGCTGGCGGCCAGCCTCCAAGATACGTCTCGACTGCTCTGGCGTAAACACTCCGCGCTCGCAGAAGACATCGTTGAACTCAGCCAACTGACGGCGCGCTACCTCCGGGATCATCTCCCGGATCACAAGATCGACGAAATCATCCGGGCGTTCCCGATATTCCAACGGGACAGCATGTGCGCCCATAAACGTGCTGACGACATCGACCGGATGCTTTTCATCCAGGAGCTTCGCCACTTCCAACTGTTTGATCTCCACATCCAAAGACATGCCATAGCCGCTTTTCGCCTCGACGGTCGTGACTCCATGAAGCAAAAACTGGTCGAGCCGTTTTTTGCTTTCCGTAAAAAGCTGTTCTGCTGATGCCTCGCGAGTCGCCCTGGTCGTAGCATGAATGCCTCCGCCGCTGTTCATAATCTCCATGTAGGTAGCGCCGTTAAGCCTCATATTGAATTCGTTCTGTCTGCTTCCGGCGTGAACCAGATGGGTATGGGGATCAATCAATCCTGGGGTGACCAGCTTCCCAGAAGCGTCAATGACCAGTGCCTCGCCGCTGCGCTGACCATACTCTGCCGCGAGCTTGGCATCTGTTCCGACCCGAATGATTTTGCCGTCCTCCAGCCAGACGCTGCCATCCTCGATGATCGCCAGCTGATTCATCCGTTCTCCGGTCACTGGTGCCTCTGAAGTCCCCGCCAGCGTTGCAAGCTGCTGCGCATGGCGAATCCATATCGGCTGGTGTCTCATTTCCATTCCCCCATCATCGGGATTCGCACGCCTTTTTCCCTTGCTGTCTGCTGTGCCAGCTCGTAACCGGCGTCCGCGTGGCGGACAATCCCCATCCCTGGATCTGTCGTCAGCACACGTTCCAGACGAAGAGCTGCTTCGGGCGTTCCGTCTGCCACGATGACCATACCCGCGTGAAGCGAGTAGCCCATGCCGACGCCGCCACCGTGATGCACCGATACCCAACTGGCCCCGCCAACCGCATTAACCAGCGCATTCAGGATTGGCCAATCCGCTACGGCGTCGCTTCCATCCTTCATCGCTTCGGTCTCCCGATTGGGCGATGCGACAGAGCCGGAATCCAGATGGTCCCGCCCGATTACGATCGGGGCTTTTAATTCACCGCGTCCCACCATCTCGTTGATGATCTGCCCGAAGCGTGCCCGCTCACCGTAGCCCAGCCAGCAGATACGCGACGGCAAGCCTTGAAACGAGATGCGTTCCCGTGCCATGCAGATCCAGCGGCAAAGATGCGTATTGGCAGCAAATTCACGCAGGATGACCTCGTCTGTCTTGTAGATGTCCTCCGGGTCCCCTGAGAGTGCTACCCAGCGAAACGGCCCTTTTCCCAAGCAAAATTGCGGCCGGATATAGGCGGGGACAAATCCGGGAAAGCGGAATGCCTCCTCTACTCCCTGATCCTTTGCTACCTGACGGATGTTGTTGCCATAATCGAACGTAACAGCTCCCTGCTCCTGCATGGCGAGCATCGCGCGGACATGTACGGCAATGCTTTCTTTAGCCCGGACCACATACACATCTGGCGACTGAAGTCGCAGTGCTTCGGCTTCCGTCAAGGACATCCCCATGGGAATATACCCATTGAGAGGATCATGTGCAGAGGTTTGGTCGGTCAGTACATCCGGGATAAAGCCGCGATCCAGCATCTCGCGCAATACTTCTGGCGCATTGCCCACCAAGCCGATGGAGACGCCTTTTTTCTCGGCCTTCATCTGCTGGGCGAGATGGAGCGCCTCATCCAGATCTCGGGTCATGACATCGAGGTACTTGGTGTCCAATCTGCGCTGAATCCGGGCCGGATCGATCTCGACGTTGATGCTGACGCCGCCGTTGAGCGAGACCGCCAGCGGTTGCGCCGCACCCATGCCTCCCAGTCCAGCCGTGACAGTGATCGTGCCTTCCAGCGTTCCGCCAAAATGCTGGCGCGCGCATTCAGCAAACGTCTCGTACGTGCCCTGCACGATGCCCTGGCTGCCGATGTAGATCCAGCTGCCCGCTGTCATTTGTCCGTACATCATCAGCCCTTTTTGGTCCAGCTCGTGAAAATGCTCCCAGTTGGCCCACGCAGGCACCAAATTGGAGTTGGCCAACAAGACGCGAGGGGCGTCACGATGCGTCCGAAACACTGCCACAGGCTTGCCGGATTGAATCAGCAAGGTCTCGTCGTCCGCAAGCTGCTGCAGCGTTCTGACAATCGCTTCAAAGCTCTCCCAATTGCGCGCGGCTTTGCCGATGCCTCCATATACCACCAAATCCTCTGTCCGCTCAGCTACCTGCGGATTCAGATTGTTCAGAAGCATCCGCAGCGCAGCCTCCTGCACCCAGCCTTTGGCATGCAGCTTCGTTCCCGAGAATTGTTGAATCAACTGCTCGATTGTTTGTGTAACCGCCATCCTCATCCACCTGCTTTCTACTTTTTGCATTCTCTTTCTCAGTATAAAAAGGCAGGAAAACGCAAAAAAGGCACCAGCCTTTTGATTTGGTGCCTTTTTCTTTCGCTCCATCTCCTCCCATCCGGGAGATAAGAAGGGAAAACTGTCTTTTTTTTCGATTCTTAGCTTTTCTTTCGATTTCGGTATACACGCGGCGTGATGCCCAGCTTTTCCTTGAACACCTTGCTGAAGTAGTTCGCGTTGGAAAAGCCGCTTCGAACCGCGATCTCCCGGATTGGCAAAGAGGTCTCCGTGATAAGCTGCTGCGCTTCCTTCAGGCGCATATTGTTTAAAAGTTGGCGAAAAGAGATGCCCAAACTGCTGCTGACCAAGGTACTGAAATAAGCCGGGCTGCGGTCCACATTGCGGGCTACTTCTTCGAGCCGCAGATCGGGATCGTTGTACTTCCCTTCCATATAGCGGATCGCCAGCTCCACGACATCTACGCGCCCTGTGTTTTCCTTGCTTTGCACCGCATCCATGAGCGCAAAAATGCAGAGCAGCATCTCCTGAATCACGCGGTAGAGAATGGGGGCGTACAGAACAGTCTCAAAAATCCGGTGGTACTCCTGTTCAAGTGGAGTGGCATCGAGTCCCTGCGATTTCATATAACGTCTTACTTGTGCAAGGATGCTGGTCAGCCGAATCCGCAACAGTCCCGGCTCCGGGTAAGGCTCTCTCAGATTGGTAAACTGAGCGTACATCCACATCTTGACCGCTTCCCTGTTGCCTTCCAAAAGCATGTCGATCCACGTTCGCTGTTCTGCTGGAGTCAGAAGAGGATCGATGGACGACCATGTGATGGGATCCTCGATGACGTACACCTGCCGATAGCCGATAAAGAAACGCAGCTGCAGGGCCTGGCTGGCTTCCTCCCATTTTTCGTGCAAGCTCTTTGAGGGTGTCTGACCATCATGGATAACCAGCGATAACGGGGTGAGATGACTTGCTTCCCACTCGCTCAACAGCCGCTTGCCCATCTGCGGCATCGATACAGGTGACGCTGCTTCCCGGCTTGCAAAGACGAGAGCGATCACGTCAGGCAGAGGCAGGATGGCCGGCTTTTCATGAAAGGGATATGCGTGAAGAAACGCGAGCAGTTCGGGATGCTGGTTCGTATCCTCCAATTGGGCAAGCATCAGCGGACCAGCTGCTTTCCTCCCTCCATCGGGAGCAAACAATTCTCGGTAGGAAGCATGGGTTATCTCCGCGTCGGTTTCGTCTGCACCTGTACAGGACTTTTCTCGTCCCTTCTTCTTGCTTTCCTGACAACAGCGGGTCAATACCCGCCTGATCGTCTGCGGCGTCAGCGGCTTCAGCCAGAGGTCACGGGCATGCAATTCGATCCCGAGCATCGCTTTTTCAAATGTGGCTTCCGCTGTCATTACCAGTACGATGGGGCGATACTGTTCAATCAACAGCTTGAGTCTATCCCAACTGGCTCTGGCAATCATATCCAGTTCCAGACAGATGACGTCAGGTGTTTTATTTTCCAGTGTATGGAATACCTCCATCGCCGTACCCGCCGAAAATACCTGATCGTAGGGTATCGCCCAGCTGTTGAGCAGCCAGTTGATCCCGGCGCGCTCGTTGGGGTCCCGGTCGGCGATCATGATGCTGGGCATAATGCATCCCTCTCTTACGCAGAATATTCAGACATATGAGTTGGAAAGAGAAGCAAGAGCTTTCCTTACAGAAAAACCCTTGCTCTTACGTTCGCCATTTATTGCGAAGAAAATGGGTTGTTGATCATCGTTCCAATGATATGGTTCATCGGAATGGCACCCAATTCACGTGAATCTGTGCTGTCATTGCGATTGTCACCCATTACGAAGACATGATTTTCGGGTACCGTCACTACCTTGTCGGACATATACTCCATCTTTTCCTTGATATATGGTTCCTCCAAAGGCACACCGTTGCGATATACCTGGTTGTCTTTAAATTCCAGCACATCTCCCGGTTTGCCGATTACACGCTTGATGTACATCGACTTGTCTTCCGGTTGACCCATGATCATTTTGACTAAAGGATGACCGGTTATATCATC
>DASQMM010000251.1:0-2775 GCA_035645495.1 Brevibacillus sp.
ACCCGACGTTCCAGCCTGCCATCCGGAACGGGTTGATTTTCAGCTCGCTGGATAAAAGCGAGACAGACAGGTTAAACGGGCTGTACATGATCGTCGATAGGCCGCATGTCACAAGGACGACAGCGAGGGGCAACGTCGCCACCTGCGGCAGGATGGGAACGAGAAACTCGGCCAAGAAGGTTTGTGAAATCAAGGGATGAAAGCCGATGAACGCCGTCACCAAAAAATAGGCCCCGATAAAGAGATAGAGAAAGACTGGTGTCTCGGCTGCGTACTGGAAGAGCGGCTCCAAAAACGACAGCATCCCGGAGATTGCCAAAACCCCCACGAACAATCCGGCACTCAAAAACATGAAAAAGTAGTTGGCCAATCCATCGACGCGAACCTTCCAATGCGGGATGGTCGCAGACAGAAAGATTTTGGTCTTCTTCAGGCATGCCGCCCAGAAGATAGAAAACGGAACCAGCAGCAAGACGACAGAGAAGAGAAAGCCTTGCCCCAGCATTTGCTGCGTAATCGTAACCAGAACGATGAACAGAATGAGCATGCCCAGCATCTGTACCACTTTTTTAATGACCTTTTTCAGATCGACTTCCTGCGTCTGCAGCATGGATACCGGGAACTCTTTGTAGCGGCGGCCCGACAGAACAAAGTCCACACCCGTAGCGATTACAGCGATCCCCAGAACGATGGGAAGAATCATATAGTACTGCGCTTGCGTAATGTCGATCGATCTGCTCACGATGACTTCCATGGGGCTCCACGTCAGGCACAGGGCATAGGCACGCAGCAGATTTTTCGTGAAAAACTGGTTGATGTCATCCCTGGACATCGTATGAAGGGATGGCTTGACCGATTGGATCAACAGAGGCAAAGCGGCCAAGTTCAGGAACACTCCGAGAAAATGACAGACCAGAAAGCTGCGTTTGTACAGACTGGTCAAGCGCGTCACCCGGTCCTGCAAGAGTTGGCTCAAGCTCTTGTCATAACGCCCGATCCGAATGAGCGAATTGATAAAGGGCAGGACGACAAAAAGCGACAGCAGCCCCAGCATGGATTGAAATTGAAGGAAAAACGTGTGCCACTCCAAGTCGTTGTAGATAAAAAGAAAGATCCCAAGCACAAGAAAAACAAAGCCTGTGATGCGATGCAGACCCCTTGCATGAAAGGCGGAAATGAAGCAGGTGATGACTGCTATGACGCCGATCGTGTAGCTTAGGAACAAGTGAGGGATGAATTGCGACAGCATGTACAAGAGTATCAAGGTAGTATACAAGAAGACCCGCATTTCATGACTTCCTTTCATAGACGAAACAATAGGTGTTTTCTGAAAATTGTATTGACACCGCTTTCATGTGGAGAATATAATGCTACTAGATCGATCTAGTGCATGGAAACTGCACAGGAAAGTCGGAATCAGCACAAATAATTTCTCTATTTTATTAGATCGATCCAGTAAAGTCAATATAGACTGCGAGTATGTTCGTGCAGCTCATATTATGGGCCGAGCATATATTTTTTGAACATTATTAGATCGATCTAATAAGAGGTGAATAACAACATGGTGGTGGGATCAGGTGTTGGAGTTGTTTTTACAGAAACCAAAAGAAATGAGAGTAAGAGAAATGGAGCCTCTCGCAGATCCGGTGGGGGATGAGGTGAAAATCCGCGTCATCTACGGCGGGATCTGCGGCTCCGATGTCGGCGTCTATCTCGGAAAGCTCAAGCACGCTGTCTATCCTCTGCGACCGGGTCATGAATTGGTAGGCACTGTCATCCATGCAGGGCCGGACGCCACTGTCAAGATGGGGGCAAGGGTAGTCATTTTGCCCAATACGTTTTGCGGGGAGTGCAGCTACTGCCGAAATGGAGACACGAATATCTGTGAGCGTAAAAAATCGCTCGGTGTCAATATGGACGGCGGTTTTTCGCAGGAGTTCCTGATTTCATCCAAATATGTGTTGCCGCTCCCGGATGATCTGCCGAACGAAAAAGCGGTGCTGATCGAGCCGTTTGCAGTCGTCGTGCATGCTTTCAAGAAGGTAAAAATGACGAAGGAGACGAGCGTCTGCATTATCGGCTGCGGCAATGAAGGCATGCTTGCAGCAGCATTGGCGCATCATCTGGGAGCGCAGGTCACTGCTGTCGATATCAACCCGCACAAGCTGGAGTTGGTGAAGCAGATCGGGGACATCCGCGCAGTATTGCCGGAGGACTTGGCAGTTGAATCCACGCGCTTCGATGTGGTCATCGAAGCAGGGGGCACCAGCAGTTCTGTGGAGAATGGCATACAGCTCGTCCGTCCAGGGGGCTCCATGGTTGTCATCGGCTTGGCCCCAGAGGCGATCCTCCCGGTGGCGTATGTGGTTCGCAATGAACTGACCCTGTACGGCACGATTATCTATAACTTCCCTTCCGATTACCTGCAAACGATTGAATATTTGCGTGACCCGCATTTTTGCGTCGATGCAATAGTCTCCAGCATCATGCCGTTCACAGCTTATCAGCTAGCATTTGAAAACGCTTTAACAGGTAATTATGGAAAAATCATTCTATCCTTCAACGAGGCGTGAAACTGGCAGACAAGCAACAATGAAGGGAGAGCGACGTTTGCAGACAGGGGGGATCGCCAAAAGGAAAAAGAGAAGCGCTTACTATTCAGGTGGGTAAAGCAAAGCAAAATAAAAAAAGCGAATGAGGTGGATGTTTCATGAAAAAGTTTGTTATTTTCTCCGTGTTGACCTGCATGCTCGCACTAGCTGGATGTTCGTCACA
>DASQMM010000252.1:0-3491 GCA_035645495.1 Brevibacillus sp.
GACGATCTCTTTATCTCCTGCCGCATCGCCATATAGTTCTTTTAGTTTTTGTTCGCTGGAGTAGATCGCCAAGCCTCGATTGGTCTTGAACTTCTCGGCTTCCTCCTCGGGTACGCCAGCCAGCATGATCGATTGGAGTACACCTCGTTCCACCATGACCATGACTTGCGTACGCCCCACCAGCATCATTCCCATGACCATATTGCCTTCCCCAGCGGCCATCCGATCGACGGTATAGGACTCACGGGTCTGCATATCCATAAAATCTGCCTTGTCCGGCTGCAGAATGTCTATCGCTTCTTTAATGTTCTGTCCAATGTACGCACCGTTCAAGCCATATTCTTTTTGATTTTCCGGATCAAAAGAGGGAGAAAGCCCTCCGTCCGAAGAGCAAGCCGCTAGCATGACCCCTGCAATCAAGACGAGCATGACACAAGGCCAATGTCTCCAGTCCTTCATCGCCGCACACCTTCCCTTTGTCGCGCCCCTTCTCCTATCCGTCTGTACAAGGCTATCTTACCCCACGTGCACACATGGGGCAAGAGTCACTATTTTTGATCCCGGGGTCCCGTTACCTTTCTTCTAGGTCGATTGGGCGGGCGGTCCGTCTCCACCTGCTTCTTCAACCCCTCCAGAATTTTCAGGATAGAGGCAAAGAACGGGGAGCCGAACACAGCGATGATTCCCCACATCCAGGTCCCTACTTTCCAGGGATTTTCGACATAGGCGATCTCGTCTCCCAGCAGAATTTTGGCAGGGTCTAGTCCAATCGCACCAAATATAAACCCGGCAGCAACGACGGAGATCAGCAGATTGAAAAAGCGTTTGTAGTTCATAAAGCGGGCCGCCTCGTTGTGATCTTCCCAGCAATCGTCCTGCGGCTCATAATCCGTGGTAAGGAACGGGATGACCGACTTGCACGCCTCTGTCACCCCTGCCGCAGCACTGGATACGGCGGTGATATAAATGAGAAATGCGATAGATGAGTCCAAGGTAACCATAACAGTCCCCTCCCTTGTACAAGTCTATGGGCGCGGGACGAAAAACAGAATAGCAAGAAAGAACAAACCGCTCCCAAATTGGGAGCGGTCCTTGTCGAGCCCGATATGCTTTTATGGGGTATTCCGGTTATTCTCTTTGGCACTTCAACCTCCATGTTAGAGCAAAGTTACCTAAAGAATTCGGTTTCCGCCAATCCGACTTTCGTCGACTGCTTGATCATGGTTATCCACGGCTCTTCGCCTCCTAAAAGGTTTGCACCGGTTTAAACATGAACCATCGGGCTCGACAATAACTAGTATGTTCCGTTCTTTTGCCATTATGCGCGTCTTTTACAATAAATCAGCTGCAAGCTGTGCGAGCACGCTTCGCTCTCCTTTTTCCAGCCGGATATGACCCGCAAGCTTCTGATCCTTGAATACCTCGACTACATACGTTAATCCGTTATTGCTCTCATCGAGATAGGGGTGGTCAATCTGCTGGGGATCCCCCATCAGGACGATTTTGGATCCATCCCCTACCCTAGTCAGAATCGTCTTGACCTCATGCTTGGTCAGGTTTTGCGCCTCATCGATAATGATAAACTGCTCGGGTATGGAACGGCCACGGATATAGGTCAAGGCCTCTACTTGCAAACTGCCCATGCCGGCGAGAATTTTATCGAGATCTCCCGGACGTTTTGTATTGAACAAATACTCCAAATTATCATAAATCGGCTGCATCCATGGCCTCAGCTTCTCTTCCTTTTCGCCTGGCAGATAGCCGATATCTTTTCCTAAAGGGACAATCGGTCTTGCCACCAACAATTTTTTATATTTTTGCTGATCCTCGATTTGCAGCAATCCCGCTGCCAGAGCCAGCAAGGTTTTTCCTGTACCTGCCTTTCCTGTCATGGTTACTAACGGAATATCGTCTCGAAGCAGCAATTCGGTCGCCATGCGCTGCTGGACATTCCTCGCTCGAATTCCCCAGATCGGGTCTTCGTCTGAAACCAGCATTTCCAGTGTCTTTCCTTCGTTGTCCACCTTCCCGATCGCGGAGATGGACGGGTTCAGTTCGTCTTTCAAAATCAGAAATTGATGCGGATGGAAGCGGTGGCGCGGAAAACAGATGGGTAAATGTAGCTTGCGGGTCGCGTAATAGGATGTAATGACTTCGGACGAGACCAGCATTTTCTGATAACCCGTGTAAAGGCTGGAAAATTCACCTACTACCCGGTCAGACAAAAAATCCTCTGCCGTCAGGTTCAGGGCATCGGCTTTCACACGCATCAGGGCATCCTTGCTGACGAGAATGACCGGCCGTGGTTGGGGAGAGAGATTTTCCTCCTCCTGTAAATTTAGTGCTACAGCTAAAATCCGATTGTCATTGGTCATTTCCGTAAATTGTTTTTGCAGCTTGTGCAAGGATGAATGGTTCAGTTCGACGCGAAACAATCCACCCGTCTCGAGGGTAATACCGGTGTGCAGATGGCCATGCTCGCGGAAGCTATCCAGAAGACGCGAGACATAGCGGGCGTTCCTCCCAATTTCATCCATATAGCGCTTCTTGGAATCAATCTCTTCCAACACTACAGCGGGTATGATGATTTCGTTGTCAGCGAAGGAAAACATCGCCCGAGGATCTTGCAGGAGTACGTTGGTGTCCAGTACGTAGATTTTCTTCAAAATCTCGCCTCCTATTACCCATCTTATATACCCTATGCAATTTTTGGAGGGATGCGCTGCTGTAGAGGCCTGATGTATTACAGTCTATGTGCTTCTTTTCGCAGATAGTCTTGGACCAATCAGAATGAAAAACGCGGCAAGCGAACACAATACACCTAAACCCTGCCCTCCTTGGAAGGTATACCAGTAAAGGAGAATGTATGTGAAACGGAGCGTTATCACAACTATCAGCATCTGTCTCTTGCTCGCAGCCTGCACAACCACTGGCAATAAGCCCCCAGCGAACCAGGCAGCACCCAAGCAGAATCAAAACGCCCCCCAAACACAGCGTGTCCAGCAGACAAACCCTGGACCCGTAAAAAACCAATCGGCGCAAGCCACCGCTGATCGCCTGGTCGAACTGGCCAAGCGTGTCCCCAAGGTAAATGGAGCTACCGCCGTCGTTATGGGCAAATATGCTGTCGTCGGGATTGATGTCAATGCCCATCTGGATCGACCTCAAGTAGGCGTGATCAAATACTCCGTCGCCGAAGCCTTGAAGGAAGATCCTCAAGGAGCTACCGCCTTGGTGACAGCTGACCCTGACATCGTTCAGCGACTCCGCGAAATGGGAGCTGACATCCGGAACGGACGCCCTGTCAGCGGCTTCGCGGAGGAAATGGCAGATATCGTCGGCAGGATCATCCCGCAGACCCCGGCACGGGTACAAACGCGTGAACAAAAGCCTTCCAGGGAGAACGAACAGCGTATCAACAACACCGGCAGGTCAAAGCCACAAGGCAATGACAAAATCAATGTAAACCGCAAACAAAATCAGTAGTAACA